>JAFGET010000013.1 GCA_016931435.1 Candidatus Omnitrophota bacterium | reverse complement strand
GGATTTTTTTAGAGGCATCGGGTATAGTATAGATTTTGTTTTGCGTAATATCGAACCTGGCTAAGGGCAGATCATGCACCAGCCAGTTAAAAAGCAAAACCCCTGCCAGGCAAACAGCCACCGCAGCACCAAAGACTGCTTTTGCCCTGGGCCTTAAGCGGCCTTCGAAAAAGAAGCCGTTCAGTAAAAGAAAAATAAAACTCATCGCTACAAAATAAAGGATATCCTTGATATCAATAACCCCTTTACTTAAACTAACCAGGTGGGAAGCAGCGCCAAAGTAATTTTTCAGGAAGCTCCCTAAACCCGAAATCCAGCCGTCAAGAAAAGAGGCGATAAAATCCGTGCCCAGGAAATAGATAAAGAAACAGCTTAAGAAAGTAAGCACAAAAGCCACGATCTGTTCGCTGGTAAGGCTGGAAATAAACAGGCCGATAGCCAGGAATAAACCGCCTAATAAAAGAATAGCCGTATACCCGCCTATGATCGCACCGGGGTCGGGCCGGCCGGCTAGATAAAGGATAAGGGGAATACTTAAAGTACTTAAGAGAGAAAAAAGGTAGAAGACGAAGCTGGCAAAAAACTTTCCCAGGGCCAGGTTCCTGACTTTCATTGGGAAGGTGAGCAGGAGCTCAAAGGTATTCTCTTTTTTATCCTCAGCCCAAAGGCGCATGGTGAGCACGGGAATAAAGGTAACCAGCATAAAGGGAAGGTTATCAAAATAGACCCGCATCTCCGCCCTACCGATAAGGAAAAACCTGGTCATAAAAAGGGCGTTATTAATCGCGATAAAAACGATTAAATAAATGTAGGCAATGGCAGAATTAAAATAAGCGCCTAATTCCCGTTTGAAAACCGTATAGATATCCTTCATTACTTTTTCTCGGCTTGCTTAAAAAGCCCCACAAAGAGTTCTTCTAAAGACGGCTCCTTAAAAGAGATTTCCCGCAAAAACCAGCCTTTTTCCTTGACTAACTGGCTGACAGATCTTGCTGCCTCGTCATAGGAAGACGCAGCGCATAAGAATCTGCTGACCCGATAAACCTCGTCCAAAAAAGTAATCTCTTTTATCGCGGCAATGCCTTTTAAAGCAGATTCTACTTCCTGGCGGGTTGCCTGTATGGCTACAAAAAAAGAATCTCCGCCGGCTTTTTCTTTCTTCAACTCCTCAAGCGTGCCCCGGGCAATGATTTTACCCTGGTCAATAATCAAAAGCCGCTCTGCTACTGCCGAGGCCTCCTGAAGAATATGAGTAGAAAAAATGATGGTCTTCTGGCGGGACAGGTCCTTGATCAGGTTACGGATGCCGATAATCTGCAATGGGTCAAGGCCTGAGGTAGGTTCATCTAAAATAACCACCTGAGGGTCGTGGATTAAGGCCTGGGCCAGGCCGACTCTTTGCTTAAACCCCAAAGAAAGCTCAGAAACCAGGTGTTTCCAGACGCTGGATATCTGGGTTGCCTCAATAACCCATTCCTTCCTTCTTTTTAAGTTAACTCCCGAAAGGCCGCGCGCCTGGCCGACAAAATCCACAAACTCATCCACCCGCATATCCCGATAAAGCGGAGGGGTCTCCGGAAGGTAACCGATTATTTTTCTTACTGCTAAGGGGTTTTCCCTAATATCGAAACCGCCGATATTCGCGGCCCCTTTGGTAGGATAAAAAAAGGTGGTGAGGATACGCATCAAGGTGGTCTTGCCTGCGCCATTAGGCCCAAGCAATCCGACGATCTCCCCTTCCTTGACCGTAAAAGAGACATCGTCGAGAGCGCAGATAGGCCCGTAATACATGCTCAGGTTCTTTGCCTCTATCATAATTTCAAATTTTAAAAAAAATTGTTTACTTTGTCAAGCGGAAAACCCAAATCTACCCGGCGCGCTAAAAGGATTACTTTTTCATGCCAATCATTAAAAATAATCCTCCTTCGCGGCTGCCAGAAAACATTAATTTGGTCTGGACTAAAAAATGGTCAAACCAATTCCCCCTGGGATTTTGGCTAAATAGCGCTTCGTCTTCCGAAAAACTATGAAAGACCTTTGATTTCGGCACACTATTGATAAAAGTAAAGCTGCTTGAGTCGAACCACCTTAAAACTTCTCCAATAGTATGTTTTGACTCGTACGGATTTTTATACTGATCCAAAAACCAGGTATGCTTCCTAGCATCGCTGATATCATCCCTTCTTAAGCGAGGATCAAGAAACATAAAACGCTCACCCAGAACCTTAAAGATAACCCGCCGGATATCAGTCATAATTCTACCATATTTATTATAAAGACCGATAATAATATACCCCCCCCTCTTTACAAGCCTGGCAATAGATTGGAATCCTACAAAAGGGTCACTAGTGTGATGGAGCACGCCGTTACAAATTACAAGCGGGAAACTCTCATCTTTAAATATAGGGCTGAAAAGATTCATTTGGTAGAATCCTGCTCTTTTAAGATTATTTTTTTCTTTAAACTCCTGTGCTAGTTTTAATGAGTTTAGGCAGGTATCAGTGCCAAAAACAACCCGGGAAGCAGTGCTTAAGAAGTTAGTCAACTGGCCTGTACCGCATCCGACTTCCAGCACCCTGATGTTAAAAGGAATTTGTTCGTTTAATAAATGCATAAAAACACTGCGCCTGGCTTTTTCGATAAGATGTTCTACATTTTCAAGATCATCATAATCGGGAAAGGGCGTTCTCTCGTAGAATGATTTCACCATATTTGTAACGTCTTTTTCTATGCTATTATCTTTGGGGGTTAAAAAAAGAAGTGGGATACCGTCTTCGATACGGTAAGTATTATGGCACTTAAGGCAAGCTATATGTTCATCTTTTATTTCTAAATCTCCCCGGCATGCCGGACAGATAAAAATATCTAAATTCTCAACCATGTGTTCAAGCATCATTAGTCCCGGCTATTATAACTTTTTGATTAAAATACAGCGTAAATAAAAGGGGCTACAGTTTGAGTCTTAACTAAAACCATAAATAAACCTAACAATAAAAGAACTATGATAAGCGGCGCTAACCACCATTTTTTACAATACCAAAAATATAACCAGAATTCTTTCAGAATTGAGAGTTTGCCCATCCGATAAATATTAGTGTCATTATCTATTTACCAAACACCTTCTCTAATATTACCTCTGCGATATTCTCGGCTAAAAGCCGGTTGCCTTTAGGGGTACAGTGGCCGAAGTCGCCACCAGCCATATCCAAGAAATATATTTTATAGCCATCATTTTTAACCGCTTCCTTAAATATCTTTTCGTTATCAATAAAGATAATCCCCCAAGTCGCCTCGAATACCTTCTTTAGCGGCTCTACGCTACGCATCGGGTACTGGGCACAGACTAGACGTATGCCTCTTTGGTCAAGAATCTCCTTCAGTTTCCTATAATTCTCTATTACAGAAGGCAAATAATATTCCCCTCTCAATTCATTTGCCTTTCTAAAGTATTCTTCCATAAGGCCGGGATTAGCTTTTGTGCTATATATTGTCGCGAGTGCAGCTTGTAATTTATCGTCAAAGGGGTCTATTTCTAATTGTTTCTTGCATAACTCTTCGGCTTCCAGGATTTTATTTTGAGAGAGATATGTGCCGATTAATCCTAAGGATACCGGATCGTTCTCGGGGTTAAGTTCCAAGGCTTTATTTAATGCTTCTTCGGCCTGGGCGAATTTACCTTGGAGGTTATAAATCCATCCCAACCCTAAATATGCCGAATCACTTTTGGGGTTGAGTTCCAGGGCTTTATTTAATGCTTCTTCGGCCTGGGCGAATTTACCTTGGAGGTTATAAATCCATCCCAACCCTAAATAT
>JAFGET010000125.1 GCA_016931435.1 Candidatus Omnitrophota bacterium | reverse complement strand
TACGGGAGGAATTTAAAATGCGAAAAATTTTTAGATCATTTTTTGTACTTTCGACATTTGGATTTTGTATTTTAGTCTTTTTATGCGGATGCCAGGAAAAGGCAGAAAAGGCAAAAACCAAAGAAGCTATCCCGGTAAAGGCCCTGCGGGTTAAATTGATGGATATTTCACAGATCCTGGAATATAGCGGAAATATAAAGGCGCAGGATGAAGCATTGGTTTATCCTAAGGTCGGCGGCAAGATAATCGAAAAAGTCAAAGAGGAAGGGGCCGCAGTGACAAAAGGAGAAAGCCTCTTTTTTATAGACCGCGATGAGGTAGGGTTAAAATATGAGAAGGCCCCCGTAGAAAGCCCTTTGACCGGAGTCTTAGGCAAGGTTTATGTCGATATAGGTGAAAGCGTCAACACGCAAGTGCCTGTTGCGCTTGTATTGAATACGGACAAAGTGAAAATAGTCTTGGATATCCCGGAAAAATACCTGCCGCGGATCTCTTTGGGGCAAAGTGCAAAGATCGAGGTAGATGCGTATCCCGAGAAGGTGTTTTTAGGCCAGGTGACTCAAGTCAGCCCGGTGGTGGACCTTTCCACGCGTTCTTTTGCCATTGAGATTGCCTTAGATAATCCAGAGCATTATTTGAAGTCAGGGATGTTTGCCAGGGTAAAACTAATTCTCAATGAGCATAAGGAAGTGCCGGCAGTTCTGAAAGAGTCAGTTATGGGAAGAGGGGATGATGCTTATGTATATGTCGTAGAAAAAGGCCGCGCGGCATCCCGCAGGGTAAGCTTAGGTTTTCGCCAGGGGGCGTATCTTGAAATCAAGGAAGGATTAAGGGGCGGGGAGTTGGTAGTGATCATGGGGCAGCAGAGGCTTAAAGACAACGCGGAAGTGAACGTAGAGATCGAAGAGGAGAAATAATGAATCTGCCTGATTTTGGCGTAAAGAGGCCGGTTACAAACCTGATGATCTTCTTTGCTATCCTGATCATCTCGCTCTATAGCTTAAGCCGTTTAGGCATTGACATGATGCCTGAAATAGAGCCTCCGATCATCAGCGTTATTGCCGCATACCCCGGAGCAAGCCCCGAAGATGTAGAGATAAAGGTTACCGAGCCTTTAGAGAACCAACTTGCCACGACTCCCGGGCTAGAAAAAATAACTTCCCGCTCGCTTGATGGAGTTTCTTTGATTTCTTTAAAATTTAACTGGGGCACTAATTTAGACGCTGCTTCAAACGATATCCGCGACCGCATCGAATTATCCAAGCGATTTCTACCTGATATACCGGATGAAATGGACAATCCTTTTATTTATAAGTTTAATACCGCTAACATCCCTATTCTTTTTGTCGGCTTTACCGCAGAGAAAAACTACACAGAGATCTATGACCTGATTGACAAAAAAATCGGAGATGCCATCCGGCAGCTTCCGGGGGTAGGCACGGTTCAGCTTTTCGGGGGATTAGAGAGGCAGGTAAATGTCTGGCTTAACCGGGAGCGCCTTGAGGGATACGGATTCTCCGTCCAGGACATAGAGAATGCTATCCGCCAGGCAAATATCACCCAGCCTTTAGGCAGTATCAAGTCCGGGCTGACCGATTATCAGCTGAGGTTGCCGGGTGAATTTTCTTCTCCCGATGAGATGAACGGTATTATTTTAGGTAAACGCGACGGTAAATATGTTTATTTAAAGGATGTTGCCAGGGTAGAGGATAGTTTTAAGGAAGTAACGGTAAAGGTAAGGCTTAATAGAAACCGCGGCCTGATGATGATGGTCCAAAAACAGACCGGCACCAATACGGTGGAAGTATCACAGAAGGTCAAGGATACCTTAAAAAGCCTGGAAGAAAGCCTGCCTTCGGATGTTAAGATGTTTATAATCTTTGACACTTCCCAGGATATTATCAGCGCCTTAAATACATTGAAGGCCGCTTTGCGCGTAGGCGTGGTCCTGGTTATCCTGGTGGTCTGGTTCTTCCTCAGGCAGTTTAAAGGAAGCCTGATCATCGCCCTTTCCATTCCTTTTTCCCTGCTTATTGCTTTTGTCTACCTTTTCTTAAGCGCAAAAACCATTAATGTCATCAGCCTTTCTTCTTTAGCCATCGCCTGCGGCATGGTCGTAGATAACGCCATTGTAATTGTGGATAATATCTATCGCCATTTACAAAGAGGCCAGCGTAAACAGGAGGCTGCGGTATTCGGGGCTTCCGAGATGTTTTTATCGATCGCCGCTTCTACCTTGACTACGGTAATGGTCTTTTTGCCTTTATTTTTCGTTTCCGGAGTAGTGGGGATATTTTTCGGGGAACTGGCGGTCATCATCACCGTTACTTTGATAGCTTCTCTTTTTACCGCAGTAACTTTTAGCCCGATGCTTTGTTCGAAATTATTAAGAGTAGATATGATCGGGCAGTCGCAAAAAAGGAACGGCTTATTGAAAAAGGCTTATGAGCTTTCTGAGAAAGGGTTTAATTCCCTGGAAGAGTTTTATTCAAAAATACTTGCCTTGTGCCTGGGGCATAAGAAAACGGTGATCTTCTTTTTCCTGGGAGCTTTTATTTGCAGCCTATTTTTAGCCCGTTTTATCGGGAATGAATTCATACCCGAAGAAGATTCCGGAGATGTGCGGGCAACAGTCAGTCTCGCTTTAGGCACCAGGTTTGAGGAAACCGATAAGTTATCAATGAGGATAGAGGATATTTTAGAAAAGTATGTTCCTGAGGCAAAATTCATGTATGTGCGCCCCGGCACTACCCCCGGCGCAGGGAGGGCAATGGGGGCAGGTTCATCAGGCGAGCATATTATAGCAGCCGGGGTCAAGCTTGTGCCCAAGCAAGAGAGGAAGCGTTCGGTCTTTGAGGTAGGCCATGTGCTCAGAGAACAGATCCGGCGCATACCGGGCGTGATCAAAGTAGATATCGCAGCTGGCAACCCTATGGGCAGGCTCATTACCGGTATGGGCGGAAAAGCCATACAGCTTGAGGTCATCGGCCATTCTTTCGAAGAAACTAACGCATTGGCCGCAAGGATCAAAGAGGTAATGGAAAGTGTCCCCGGGGCAGTGGACGTGAGCATATCGCGCGAGATCAGCCGTCCGGAATTAAAAATCGCCGTAGATAGAGAAAAGGCAGCGGCTTTAGGCCTGAATATGAATACGGTAGCATCTACCATAAAAACATTTATCGAGGGCTCAGTCGCTTCAAAATACCGCGAAAAAGGAGAGACCTATGATATTTTTGTAAGGCTGGAGGAGGCGTCTCGTTCAAAGATCGAGGATGTCGAGAACCTGAGCCTTGTCTCTTCTTCCGGTGAGCAAATCAAGCTGGCGAATTTCGCGCGGATATATGAGGTGGTTTCTCCGGTAGAAATCGAAAGACAGAATCGGGAAAGGGTATTGCGGGTCGAATGTAATGTTTATCAGCGTTCAGCGGGTAAAGTAATCGAAGATATTAAAAAAGAGTTGGGTAAAGTCGTTGTTCCTTCCGGGATCATACTTAATTTCGGAGGAGAAGCAGAGGAGCAGGCCAAAGCCTTCCAAGACCTTTTTCTGCTTTTGATTTTAGGTATTGTACTCGTGTATATGGTGATGGCGGCCCAATTTGAATCTTTGCTTGACCCTTTTGTGGTGATGTTCGCAGTTCCTTTTACCTTTACCGGAGTGTTATTAGGATTCCTCTTGACCCGTACCACGTTGAGTATCATCACTTTCTTAGGAGTGATCATGCTTACCGGTATTGTAGTAAATAATGCCATCGTCCTCATAAGTTATATCAATATATTGCGTGCCAGGGGTTATTCCATGTTGGAGGCAGTGACTCAAGGGGGTAAAGACCGCTTAAGGCCGGTATTGATGACTACCTTGACTACCTTAGCAGGCATGTTGCCCCTTGCTTTATCCAGGGGAGAAGGCTCTGAGACCTGGCAGCCTTTGGGTATTACCATGATCAGCGGTTTATCGGTATCGACTTTGATCACGCTGCTTTTTGTGCCGACATTTTATGCCTTGATCGAACATAAGGTAAAGAAAAATTCTAAAGAGAACAGAATACAGAGCATAGATAACAAACGTTAAATTCTTTTTCGTTCTCTGTAAACTGTTTTCTGCAATCTGGCCGAATTAAGTGAGGTTAAGATGAAGATGGTAATGATTTCCTATAACGAAGCGGTTGAGTTAGAAGTAATGGAGGTCCTTTCGGGGTGCGCTTTAAAAAATTATACCAAGATAAACGGGGTTTTCGGGCGGGGGGAATCCTCCGGTGCGCATTTAGGCAATGATGTCTGGCCGGGGAGAAATAATCTTTTATTTGTCGCCTGCGAAGAAGAGCAGGCTAAGAAGCTGATCTCCTGTACTAAAGAACTGCGCAAGGTCCTTGGTAAAGAAGGCGTAAAGGCTTTTATCGTGCCGTTGGAAGAAGTTGCTTGACAGCCTAAACCCGGATTATATAATATAGCAAATTCTTTGCTAGGAGGATCAATATATGAAAAAAGTCTTAATTTTTAATTGCGCTTTTGCCTTTTTCCTTTTTCTTTTTGCCTTTTTGAGCTTTGCCCAGGAGAATTTATTACTTGATGATTTCGAAGCCGCGGTTTCCGGAGGCTGGGAGGGGACAGTAGATTTCGGGGCAGGAAACGGTTCTTCAGTAGAGGTAGCCGCCTCAAGCGAAATCAAAAATACGGGTAATCAATCTATAAAAGTGACTTATGATGCCCAGCCTGATGGTTATATTTATGTGGCCAAAGGCTTTAATTTAGACGCCGTAAATGCCGCCTGGCTGGTCAAGCCGGAGGATATAGGCTGGATAAGATACGGCGCAATCAGCTTTTATATTTATGGCAGCAATTCTAAAGTAAAAGTGGCCGTTGACCTTAAAGATAACGGGGGCGAAATGTGGCGTTTTTTAGTAGAAGATGATTTCAGCGGATGGAAACAGATAATCTGTCCTTTTAACAATTTTTTTGCCCGGGATGATTGGCAGCCTAATGATGCCGAGAGAAACGCAGAGCTTGATTTTCCTATCAGGAGTTTTCAGTTTGAGCCGCGGCCGGATGCGCAAGCTAAAAGCGGCATACTCTATTTTGACACCGTAGAACTTACCCAACCTTAGCATTTTCTTTAAGTTTTATTCCTGCCAAAAAATATTGACAAGATTGTCAATTAAGCGCTATAATTTATGCAAATTTAAATAGTAAAATTTTACTATATGACGCTTCCTTCCCGAGAAAAGAGGCTAAAGGCAGAGATCATCGATTTAGGCAAGCAATTAGTGCGCCTGCGGTTGATCTGTGCAAATGTCGGTAATTTAAGCGCGAGGCTTAAGTGCGATACTATTCTTATTACCCGCAGAGGTTCTTCGCTTGATAATTTAAAACCACCCGATATACTGAAGGTCGATTTAAGCGATAAATCAGCTTTAAAAGACAGGCATTTAAGCTCTGAATTCCCCCTGCATAGTAAAATCTACCGCGATTTTCCTCATCATAAGGCAATAATACATTGCCATCCTCCTTTGACTAACGCCTATTTTTCTGTTTTTTCCTCATTGCGTATCCTGACGGTCGAGGCAGGGGTTTATTTGGGGAGGGTGCCGGTAATAAGACAAAAAACACCTACGATTACGGATCTAAAACCGGTGTTAGCCGCTTTTAGAAATAATAACCTGGTGGTAATTAAAAATCACGGGGTAGTCTGCGCGGGGAGCGATTTTAAAAAAACCCTGCTTTTAGTAGAGACGCTTGAGTCGGCGGTAAAAGTAGCGGCATTATCCAGACTATTTAGACAGAAAAAGCCCGATGGGGTGGATAAGAGCATTAAACAAGACCTGACCCGTAAAGAGAATGGACGTAATTAAGATCTTAGAAGAAAAAGCAAAGACCTCACCCCATAAGTTAGCGCTTATCTTTAAGGGCGAGGGGGTGACTTTCAGCCAGCTAAGAGAGTATTCTTTTTGCTTGGCCGAAAACTTAAAAAGAAAAGGCATCGGCAAAAAAGATAAAGTAGCTATCTATCTTCCCAATTGCCCTCAATATATATATAGCTATCTGGCTATTTGGTGTTTAGGTGCCACAGCCGTTCCTCTGGATTTTATGCTTACCGAAGAAGAACTTATTTCCTGCATAGCTCATTCCGAAGCCAAGATTTTGATCGCTAAGCATAAAGAAAGCGTATCTTTTGTTTTATTAAAAGAAAAATGCCCCGAATTAAAAGAGATCATTACCTGTCAGCAAAAGCTTGAAGGGTATCCTTTTTTAGAAGAGCTTCTATCTGACGGCAGGCCCACTGTACCAGATGTAAGTTTTGATGAGAAAGACTACGCGATTATTTTTTATACTTCCGGCACAACCGGCCGCCCCAAGGGGGTATTGACGAATTACCGGCAGTTAGGAGCCCCGCCTAAAGGCATGGAATTTTTTGTAAACTTCAAAGAAGAAGATATTTTTATCTGCGCGCTCCCATTATCGCATTTAGGAGGGTTAGTTTATCTACAGAACAGCCTGGTTTATGCGATACCGGTAGTGCTGATGGAGCGTTTTATACCTCTTGAGTTTCTGAAGAACATAGAAAGGTTTAAAGTGACTATTTTCTGGCTTGTGCCTTCCATGTATTATGCGATATTACAGCTGAAGGAATTTGAGACTTATGATCTTTCCCGGCTGCGCTGGATCGTCTCCTTCGGGGCATCCAACTCTCCCGAAGCGCTGCGCAGGTTCAATCAGTATTGCCCCTCTGCGCATTTACTTAATGGTTGGGGGATGACCGAAACCAACGCCCCTACCGTAGTTTTGCCTATGGGCTCAAAGAAAATAGAAAGTGTCGGCCGCCCCGCGCCGTGGATAGAGGTAAAGATATTCGATGAAAACGACAAAGAATTAGTGACAGGAGGGGTAGGTGAAATAGTCGTGCGCAGCTGGGTAATTACAGACGGGTATTATAAAGACCCTGAGACGACAGGATTGACTATCCGGGACGGCTGGTTTCATACCGGAGACCTGGGGCGCTTCGATGAAGAAGGCGATCTATATATCGTTGGAAGAAAAAAAGAAATGATCAAAGTTGGCGGTGAAATCGTCTTTGAGCCGGAAATAGAAGCCGCTTTACATAAGCATCCGGATATAGCCGAGGCAGTAGTAGTCGGTATACCCGATAAATTAAGAGGAGAGGTGCCTTACGCTTTTATAGTTTTTAAAGAAGGTAAAAAAGTGAGCGCAGAGGATTTGCGTTATTTTCTTCGACAGCATCTTGCCCATTTTAAAATACCGCATCATTTTAGGCCTGTTAGTTCGCTGCCGAAAACCCGCAGCGGAAAATTTGATAAAGAACAGCTAAGGTTTAAGGCAGGTTTATAGAATTTAAAAAAAGTGAAAAGGTTTATCCATTGGTTCAGCCACGGTTTGATCCGCTACAGATACGGCTTCCTATCGCTTTGCCTTCTGGTCAGCTTATTTTTTGGCCTGCAACTTAAAAATCTTTCCTTTAAGACAAGCCTGGGGGATTTCTACCCTTTAAAGCACGATTACCTTAAGATTCAAAAAAAACTTGCTTCCATATTCGGAGGCCTAAATCAAATTTCACTTGCCATTGAAGTAAAAGACGGGACTATTTTAAACCGGGTTACTTTGGATAAAGTATGGCAGATAACTAACCGGCTTTATTTAAGCGAACACATAAACGCCGGCAGGGTAGTCTCGCTTTCCGCAAGAAAGATCAAACACGTAGAGGCCGACGAAGAAGGATTTACTACCCAATGGCTGATGCATGACCCTCCCGCGACCAAACAGGGGTTGGAGGCTTTAAGGCAGAAGGTCTTACGTAACCCTTTAGTTTATGGCCCCCTGGTCTCCAAAGATTTTAAGGCTGCTTTAATCCAGGCGGATTTTGAACCGGAAGCTTCCTCGCGTTATATTTTCGATGTCTTACAGGGGATAAAAAACGAGTTTACAGACGAGAAGCACACGATTTATGTATCCGGCCAGCCGGTTTTACAGGGTTGGTTGGATTTTTACCTGCCGCGCATGAGCAGGTTATTTTTTATAACTATTTTGGCTATGTCTTTAGCCCTTTACAATGTTTTTAAATCAAAGCGGGGCGTGTTCTTGCCTTTGATCTCCGCTTCCATGGCTACGCTTTGGGGCTTAGGACTGACCGCTTTTTTTGGATATAAACTTACCCCTTCGACTATCCTCGCCCCTTTTTTGGTATTCGCTTTAGGGGTGAGCCATTGCGTTCAGTTTATCAAGCGTTATTACGAATATATGAGCGATAAGCGTAAGAATAATTCTAAGGCCGCGGCCATAGAAATCACGCGTAATTTGTTCACCCCGGCCTTTACCGGCCTGCTTACCGACGGCATCGGCCCCTTTACTTTATTTGTCGTTCCCTTAGGCATGGTAAAAAGTTTAGCTATTGCCATCGGGTTTGGCATCATTAGTATATTCTTCAGCACAGTGGTCCTTGTGCCCAATCTGCTTTCTTTTATGAAACCCCCCAAGCGCCTGGAAGTCATCCGCGAGGAACGGACTTCCTTTACAAACAGGGTTTTGGCTTATTTCGCCAGGCTTGCGGTGTGCGTGCGTCTGCGCTGGACGGTGATAGTTATATTTTTTATCTTAACTTTTGTGGCACTCTTTGGCGCCAGCCAGTTAGTGGTAGGGGATAAAAGCCCGGGCACGTCCCTGCTTTATCCGAACAGCGAATATAATCGGGCGGAAAAATTTATCAGCGATAATTTTTCCACCTCCGATCCCTATTATATATTCGTTGAAGGCAAGAGCCAGGACGCCTTTTTAAATAGCCGGGTCCTCAATGAAATGGACAGCCTGCAGCGCTATTTGGAGAAAGAGGCGCAGGGCGTAGGGCGCAGCCTTTCCTTGGTAGAATACATAAAGAGCATGAATATGATTATGTTTTCCGGGGACCGGAAAGAGTTTAAAATACCCGATAATGACAGGACCATTGCCGAATATTTATTTTTATATTCTTTGACCGGCTTTCCGGGGGATTTTGACCCGGTGGTAAACCCTAATTATCAATACGCCAACATCAAGGTAGACCTGAAAGACCACAAGG
>JAFGET010000124.1 GCA_016931435.1 Candidatus Omnitrophota bacterium | reverse complement strand
TGAGTTTCGGCTCTGCCAATAGCGTAACGGTCTTAGCAAAAAGTGCTGCCATTGCGGATGCCGCGGCTACTGCCTGCGCAAACCGTGTCAAGTCAAAGCGCGATCTAAAATCGGCAATAGATTCAGGCAAAGCTATCCATTCAGTAACTGCAATTGTAATCATAATAAAAAGGGCCATGATAAGCTGGGGAAGCTTAGAATTGGCTTAAAACTATCCTTATTCTGCTTGAATTTTCTCCTCACCGGGATTATAATATAACTTATTTAGATGCCAAGGGTTAATCTTCTTTATGTGATTACTAAGCTTGAATTAGGGGGAGCCCAGAAGCAATTATTAAGCCTGATTTCTCGGTTAGATCCGGAAAGATTACGCATATTCTTATTTACTGCCCGCGAAGGCTTATTACTGCAAGAGGCCCTGTCTATAAAAGGACTCATAGTCAAGCGTTCAAATTGGCTTGAGCGGCCGGTAAACCCCCTAAAAGACCTGCTGGCTTTTTTTGAGATCAGAAAGTTTATTAAAAAAAATCATATCGATATAGTCCACACGCACAGCTCAAAAGCGGGCATTGTAGGGCGCCTGGCAGCCGCGGCTACCAGGGCAAAAATTATAATTCATTCCGTGCACGGTTGGAGCTTTAATGGTTGCCAGAATTTTTTCGTCCGCAGCTTATTTATTTGGTTGGAACGGATCACGGCAAGAGTCACTCATAAAATAATCGTGGTTTCAAATCACGATAAAGAGAAAGGTCTGGGTTGCCTTATCGGAAAAATCAGCCAGTATCAGCTTATCCGATACGGGATTGATTACGGCGAATTTGATCTTAAAAACCAAGACTTAAAGCCCGGATCGGAGCAACATCTCGATACCGCGATAATAGGAATGATTGCCTGTTTTAAGCCCCAAAAACACCCCCAGGATTTTATAAGACTTGCCTTTTTAATCAAGAAAATCCTCCCTCTGGCTAAATTTATCCTGGTCGGCGATGGTATTCTACGCAAAAAAATAGAAAGATCGATCGAGAGGCTTGATCTTAAGAACCAAGTCGTCCTTACGGGTTGGCGCAGGGATATCCCAAGAATACTGTCTTCGATAGATGTTTTTGCGCTTACGTCTTTATGGGAGGGTATGCCTGTTACGGTATTAGAGGCGATGAGCCTGGCAAAGCCTGTGGTTGCTACCGATACCGGAGGCGTTAGAGAGGTGATTAAAGAAGGCGAAACCGGGTTTCTTGTGCCTGTCAGAGACATCAAAGCAATGTCCGAAAAAATCGTTTCCTTATTAAGAAACCGGCAGTTAAGAATAAAGATGGGGAAGGCGGCTAAAGAGAGCCTGAGAGAAGATTATAATATGCCTACAGCTGTATCCAGAACCCAAAACGTATATCTGGATTTAATAAAAGAAAAGGATCTCGGCAATGGTTAGAAACTATGTTTCTGTTGCGCTAGTTAGCTTTTTATCGGTAATAAGCGCCACCCTGCTCTTTAAGAAACTCGCCTGCAGGCATAAGGTCATGATGCTTAAAGATATTCCTTTGGTTGGGGGCTTAAGCTTAGGTGTGATTTTTAGTTTGCTTTGTCCGGTTTTTTTATGGTTTTACGGAGGCTTATCCAGAGAAATATTCGGAACGGTATTTGCCTCCTTGATAATGTTGATTTTTGGCGTGATCGATGATTTAAGGGAGTTATCCGTTTTGGTCAAATTTGCAGCGCAAATTATCGCCACCTGTTTTTTAATCGCTTTTAATATCCGCACGCATATCGTGGGCATCGGAGAAATACCTAATCTTATCGTGACTTTTATTTGGGTGATCGGGATCACTAATGCCCTGAATCATTTAGATATAATAGACGCGCTCGCTACGGGGGTAGCGTCTATAGCGGCCCTTGCTTTTTTTATCATAGCTGTCTTAAATAACGATATCCCCACCGCAATCGTAGCTTGTATCTTATTCGGAGGATTGTGCGGTTTTTTGAGTTTTAATTTTCCTCCGGCAAAGATCTACATGGGGAATTCCGGAAGCCATTTTTTGGGTTTTCTCTTAGCCTCGATCGCCCTGATTATAAGCTATGCTCCGCTTGAAAGAAAAGCGGCACTTTTAAGTCCGCTTTTCATATTGGGATTCCCCTTATTTGATACCGCCTTTCTGGTTATCGTGCGCATTATTAAAAAGAGCCTGCCGTTTAAAAAAAGCAACGACCACCTTGCTTTAAGGTTCTTAGCCCTGGGATATTCTAAGAAGAAGGCTTTGGTGGTCATGCTTTCCATATCTTTTTATTTTTCTTTCTGCGGAGTCTGTATCAGCCAGTTGTCGAACCTTTGGGGTGCAGGGATTACGGCTTTATCGATACTGGGCAGCTTGGCGTTGATTTTTAAAATGTACAGGTTAAATAATAATGCCTAGAAAACGGATCATTATTGCGGGAGGCGGGCTGGCGGGTTTATCTTGCGCCTGGCATTTACAGAGAAGCAATATAGACTGCCATATATTTGAAAAAGAAAAAGAACCCGGAGGTTTATGCCGCTCCAAGGATATCAATAGTTTTACTTTTGATTACGACGGGCATCTTTTACATTTCAGGCACGCCTATGCCTTTAATTTAATCAAAGGGCTTTTGGGGAAGAATTTAGCCGAGCATCAGCGAAGCGCCTGGATCTGTTCTTTCGGCAGATATACCCGTTATCCTTTTCAGGCTAACCTCTATGGTCTGCCACTGCCGATTATCAAAGAGTGCCTCGTAGGTTTTATCAGGGCTTCTAAGAACGGCAAGCATAGCGCGGGGAAAGACGGTGATTTTTTATCTTGGATCAACAATACGTTCGGCCGCGGTATTGCCAGGTATTTTATGGTCCCTTATAACTCTAAGTTTTGGACATTACCCCCCCAAAAAATTACCTGCGCATGGCTGGATGGGTTTATTCCGGTGCCTTCCTTGCAAGAGGTAGTCGATGGGACCATAGAAGAGAACAAGAGGCAATTCGGTTACAGCGCCCAATTCTGGTATCCGAAAAAAGGAGGAGTTTCCTTGGTTCCCCTAAGCCTTGCCGCTTCAATTAAAAATATCCATACGCAACGCGAGATCACCGGGATCGATATATATAACAGGCAGGTAGAGATCGCATTCCGACATAGAGAAAAGTACGATTATTTGATTACTACCCTACCGTTGCCGCAGATGGTTTCTTTAATCAAAGAAATACCCTTTAAGGTAAAAAGGTTATTCGGGAAATTAAAATGGAATTCTATTTTCAACTTGAATTTAGGCATAGAAAAAAAAGATTATTCCGGAAGGCACTGGATATATTTTCCGCAAAAGGAATTCTGTTTTTTCCGGGTAGGGTTTTTCCATAATTTTTCTGATTATGTCTGCCCTGAAGGAAAAAGTGCCTTATATGCGGAAGTTTCCTATTCTAAACAAAAGCCGATAGATAAAAAAATGATCGTTTCGAAGATTAGAAAAGACCTGGATGAAGCTGGCATACTTGCCGCAAAAGACAGGGTCTGTGCCGAAGATGTAAATGACATAGAGTACGGCTACCCTATTTATGACAAGAACTACCAACGGGCAAGGAGTGAGATTATTGAGTACCTGCGTCAATATGATATTTTTACCTGCGGCCGCTACGGCTCCTGGAAGTATATGTCTATGGAAGACGCGCTTCTGGACGGTAAAAATGTAGCGGAGCGGCAGATTGCGCCATTAATATGCTAAAAGGCTTGTTTGAACACAGAAGTTTGATCTATCAGTTGGCGGTAAGAGACCTTAAGATCCGCTACCGAAAGCCTATCCTAAGTTTTTTTTGGATGTTGATCATACCGATTTCGACCGCTTTTATTTATAAAGTATTATTTTCTGATTTTATGCGCGTCTCAAACGGCAGCTACCCTTTTTTTATACATCTATTGACTGCGTTATTGCCTTGGACATATTTTGCCAGCTCCCTCCAGACAGCCACTTTAAGTATCCTATCCAGCAAGAATATCATTAATCAGATATCATTTCCAAAGTACCTCTTGCCTGTCTCCGTAGTAGCGGCTAACCTTATAAATTTTCTCCCTACCCTGCTGGTATTATCAGGGTTCTTCGTTGTTTTTCACATTAAGATCGGCTGGTTGATATTTTTGCTGCCCGCTGTTATCCTGATACACACAGCCTTGATCACCGGATTGTCGTTCGCTGTTTCTGCACTACAAGTAATCCATCGGGATATAGAGTATGTGGTACAGATTTTGCTTACGGCTTTATTTTTTTTGACGCCCGGAGTCTATACCTTAGATCAATTGACGGAAAGGGCAAGCCCTCTTTTTGTGAAAATCTATATGCTTAACCCTTTAGTGGGGATACTCAATCTTTACAGAGTAGTTTTTATCGGTCAATATATCGGCAATATGCCGGAAGAGATAAATTTAATAAATATATTAGTTGTGCCTGTGTTATTTTCGATATCGGCGCTCTTTATGGGTTATTATATATTTCATAAACTCGAAACCAAATTTTCGGATTATCTTAATATATAAATACGCCTCATGCACGTCATCAGATTAAATAATGTTGGCAGGAAGTTCCATCAATTTATCAATGCCGATGGATTATCGGAGAAGGAAAGCGGCTTAAAGAGGCATGTCGTCAAAGACGGCGCTTTTTGGGCGCTGCGGAATGTTTATTTTAACATAGAAGCAGCAGAAATTATCGGGATCTTAGGCAGGAACGGATCAGGTAAATCCACGCTTTTAAATATCATCTCCGGTAGCCTGCCGCTGAGTGAAGGAGAGGTAGTGGTCAAGGGAAAAATTTCAGCTTTGCTCACCTTGGGGGCAGGATTCCAGGATGAGTTTACTGGCAGAGAAAATATTTATCTAAACGCCAGTCTATTAGGCATGAAGAAAAATGAGATAGATAAATATTTTTCTGATATCGTGGAATTTTCCGAATTAGGAGATTTTATAAATGCCCCCTTAGGCAGTTATTCCAGCGGTATGAAGATGCGCTTAGGATTCAGTATAGCCATTCATAAAGAATTTGACGTGCTCCTTACCGATGAAATTATTGCGGTGGGTGATATATCTTTCCAGAAGAAGTGTTTTGAAAGAATGACTGGCTTCAGGAGGCAAGGTAAATCTATGGTCATTGCCACACAGGATACAGCCCTGGTAGAGAGGTTTTGTAGCCGGGGGATCCTATTGGAAGACGGGCGTATAGTTTCTATCGGCACGCCCAAAGAAGTTGTAGAGCAATACGAAATGATCTTAAGCAAAAAGAAGATATTGTCTGAGGGCGCGCGTTCCCAGATGGTAAGCGAAACGAAGCGTTGGGCTACGGATATGCATGAATGGGGCAAGCGCGAAGGGACAAGAGAGGTTATTATCAAAGAAGTAGTTATTTTTAACAAAAACGGCAGGAAGACAAGCAAAGTAAAACGCAAAGAAAAGATAACGATCAGGGTAAGTTTCAAATCCTGCGAAAAGGTCGACGATTTTCATTTTGGCGTAGCACTTTTTCGGGAAGACGGAGTTTACTGTTATGGCCCTAATAGTCAATTCGATGGTTTTGCTACCCCGCGCATGGCTAAAGGCGAAGGATATTTTGAATTAGAATACGATGAGCTATTACTTATGCCCGGAACGTATTATTTTTCCGCGGCGATTTGGGATAAAAATGAAACATTTGCTTATGATTACCATAAATGTAATTATTGTCTAGAGGTAATGGGTGAGCCTGTTTTCGGCCAACTTTTAAATTTATCGTACAGATGGGAAGGCCCCGGCCTTTGGCCATTCCCCGGTAAGAAATGCTTACCTGCTTTGGATTACCTTGCCGATAAATGGGGAGGCCATTTAAACACTAGCGAAGCGTCTTTTACGCCGCTAATATTTTTAAACAACTATAGCTGCAAGAATTCTATTTTTATTACAGGGAAAGAATTAAAGGTGAAGATAGATTATAAGATATCAGAATCGCAAGAGCCATTTCTTAAGAACCTGTTTTTATGGGTGGGCATATATCGTTCAGACGGTATTTACTGCCATGGTTGCGTAAAAAAAATTTCTTCCTGCGGCTCAAATTGCGAAATTTTAGCTTACCCGAAATTGAGGCTATTACCGGGAGGATACAGGGTGTCTGTTGGGATCTGGGATGCAAATTCCGCAAAATTTTTGGCATATTCTCACGGAATAAACTCATTCAATATGATTTCTGAAAAAAGAGACCACGGGACGGTCTATCTGGACCACCGCTGGAATTGGCAAGTACCAAAAGAGAGGGAGGATTAATGAAAAACAAGCTACCTTCAGTGAGTATAATAATAGCGCATTTTAACGGCAGAAGGCTTATAAAAAACTGCCTGGAGGCATTATACAGAATAGACTACCCTAAAGACAAATTTGAGGTGCTCGTTGTAGATAACGGCTCTTGCGACGGGTCTCTGGAATATATCAAAAACAAATATAAAAAGGCCAAGGTCCTTGTGAATGACGTAAACAATTATTGTAAGGCATGCAACCTGGGAATTGCCAAATCCAGAGGAGATTACGTCGTTTTATTAAATAACGATGTTATGGTGAAAAAGAATTGGTTGAAGGCGTTAGTAGAAGTAATAAAAAGGGATGGTTCAATAGGGGCAGTCACGAGCAAGCTTCTCAATAATGGCCTGATACAAAACGCAGGCCTTTTTATGCTGCCCAATTTTTATTGGAGCGAAAGAGGAGCCGGAAAAAAGGCAACCGAGCATAATTCAATGGCAGAGGTCGATGCTGTTTCGGGAGCGAGCGTCTTATATCGTAAGTCCGCTTTAGGCCAGGTGGGTCTATTGGACGAAGATTTTATTATGTTCACGGAAGATGTTGATCTGTCCATCAGGTTAAAAGAGCGCGGATGGAAATTAGTTTATGCTCCGGACAGCGTGGCAAACCATAAAAAACACGGCAGCTGCGACGAGCATTTTACGCGCCAAGCCATAGAAAAAAACAGGTTGTTATTGATTGCCAAGCACTACCCCGAAAAACTATCCAATGCTTTGCTGGGCAACGAATATTTTATCGTAAAAACAGGAGAGAAAGAAAGCGGAAGCATTTTTAAGTTATTACCCGAGATATTGTTAAAATTAAACAAGGAACATCCGGCCAGGGTATCCGAAAAGATAATTCGGGAGGTCTGCGCAGAACTGCAAAAGGTTGTAAATCTTGAAAATAAAAGATTAGAGGAAGAAGTAAAAAGCATCCTAAATGATTTGATCGAAACCAGAAAAAACCGGGACCATTATAAGAATGAGGAGGACCGCTACAGAAAGGATATAGAAGAAAGAGAGCGCGATCTTTACCTCAAAGATAATATTCTTTGTGAAAAAATAACCCAGCTAGCTTCTTCCCAAACGGAAGTAAAAAGTCTTTCCGGGCAGCTTATAGAGAAAGATTCGCAGCTCGTTTCTTATAAGGACGAACTTGCCAACCTCGTCAACCAGCTTAAACTACGCATGGATGAGGTGCTCACCAAGGACAGCCAGCTCATTGAAAAAGAAACAGAGATATCATCCTATAAGGACGAACTTGCTAACCTCGCC
>JAFGET010000123.1 GCA_016931435.1 Candidatus Omnitrophota bacterium | reverse complement strand
CGACTACCGCTAATTGCTCTTGTTTATCCCGGTAAATATTACATATATGGCTACCAAAGCCCAATCCGGCGGCACAATCGCTAAAAAAAGTCCCCTGTTTTATATCCATAATTTATAAATATTAAGCGAGTTTCTCAGTTGCAGATGGTCGAAAGGATTTTGTATTCTTTTTGCCTCATCCTACTATCATAATTCTACCCTCAACGCTATTTCTTTGTCAAGCCAAATTATTATATGGCTGGTGCCGTTATCTGGAGGTGCCCTGCAGGCTTACGCTTTTTTTTATCGCCTCATGCATCTCAAACTTTGTTTTCGCGCGGCTGATAAGCTCCCTCTGTGGGCGGATCTTACGGAAACCTTTAGTATACCAGCTGAAGAATTTACGAAAAATGATTACCCCGTTCTTTTCGCCGTAAAAATCAATGCACATGTCCAGATGTCTTAACATAACTTCTGCTATCTGTTCTGGGGCGGGTTTTTTTATCAATACTTTGTCTTTTAGGAACCTTTCGATCTGACCGAATATCCACGGATTCCCCAGCGCGCCTCTGGCAATAAGAACGGCATCGCAGCCGGTTTCATCAAACATCTTTTGAGCAAGTTGAGGGCTTAATATATCGCCACTTGCAATAACCGGGATATCCAGGGACTTCTTTACTTCACTGATCAGGCGGTAATCTACCGCCCCGCTGTATCCCTGCATGCGCGTCCTCCCATGCATGAAAAGGCCGCATACGCCGGCATCCTGGCAATAAAGAGCTACTTCCTTTGCGTTTTCGCTATGACTATCCCAACCGGAGCGGATTTTTACCGTCACCGGGACTTTTGATCTGGCCGCGATAATTTTTAAAATCTTATTCAGTTTTTTGGGGTCCCTCATAAGGCTCGCCCCTTCTTGCCTGCGCACTACCTTTTTTGCCGGACAGGCCGCGTTAAAATCCAGGATGTCAAACTTATAGCGGGCTACAACATCCAACGCTTTCTTCACATATTCTTCTTCGCAGCCTAAAAGTTGCACTCCCAGCGGGCGGTCAGAATCATCCGAAGAAAGCATTTTTTGCGTCCTCTTGCTTTTATGGCTTACGGAGCGGCAATTGATCATTTCTACGAAAGCCAGGCCGCAGCCGAACTTTCGGTTAAGCAAACGAAATGACAGGTCGCTTATACCCGCCATGGGCGCCAGGACAAAGCTAGAACCAAGATTCAGTCTTCCTATTTTCAACATAGCAAATTATTATAACTTGCGGAGCATAAAATTAACACATAATTTTGTTGTATGCTTTTGTGCCCGGTAGTAAAATATATATCATGAATAAAAAGCTTTTGGTTGCCAGCCTGTTATTTGTATTTTTTTGTCGCGCCTGGGGTTACGCTTCCGAAGACAGTGATGAATATCTAGCCGCGCGTAACAACATGAGATCAGGCAAAAGCGATTTTGCCTTTATGCATCTTATTTCTATAACCAGAAGCAAAGCAAAATCGCGGTATCAGGAGAGGGCATTATTTGAAACGGGCGAATATTACTTCCGCCGCGCCGATTATTATGATGCCTCCAGAGTATTGAAGAAACTGATCGAAAGTTATCCGGACTCTAAAATAAGGCCGTTTGCGCTCTTCTATCTTTTAAAGATCGCGCAATACCAAAACAATAAGGCTTTAACCGAGGCGGTCAAAAACGAGATCATCAATTATAAACAAGTAGTCCTGGTATTCAAGGATACCAAAGAATTCAGGTTCCGTTCTATCTTCGGAAAAAGATACCGCCTTATATACCATATCGATAAAATTGAACTTTTCGAGGATGAAAAGCTTTTTGCCCAGATCTCATACTAGGCTTTCTGCCTGCATTTTTTTTGCATGCCTGGCTATAGTCCTGGCTACTTTGGTCTTGAATATTTTCCTGGCCCTGTTTAAAAACAACTTAAGCCGCAAGCTCAATCGCCTCTTTTTCAAGCCCCTTAGCGTCAAAAGCATATATTACCTGCCCCCTAATTTCATCATCCTTAAGGGCTTCGTTATCTATAAAGAGATGCCCGCCAAAAATACAGAAGTTCTCGATATAACCCAAGGCAGGATAAGGTTCTCTATTTTGAAGCTTCTATTTAAACGGCGTTTTTATATATCTTCCTTGACCTGTGTCAAGCCAAAGGGTGATTATGATACTTTTTTTGCGTTCGTGCGCGATAACTATAATCAGATATATAATTTTATCCTCGGCCTGCCTAGGCATAGTATTAAGCTCTCTATTGTGAGATCGGAATTGAGGGAGCAAAAAAAAGGCATGCCGCGTAAAAACTTCACGGCAGATCTCTTCTTGAATATAGAGGAAGACAGTTTTTATGGCCAGGGACGATTAGCTAGCGTCACGTTAGAAAAAATACGGACAAAGGCAATCTCTCTGCCTGTAAAGTTCGCCCTGCGCGGAAAGTTAAGCCTTGCGGGGTTATCGCTTGAAGAAATGGATATATCCAGCGAAAACCTGCATAGTCGACTGCGGGGAAGCTTGAATCCCAATGCGGCTGATTGCAAAGGTTTTATTCTCATAAATACTACGGGGAAAAAGTGGAACCTTCGGTCGACTAACAAAAAAAACAATAAAGCAGTAGATTTCTCTGCCGCAAATCTATGCATACTTGACATTGACTGCCGCGCCAGTTTTAATCCGGACGACATCGCGATAGAACGCCTGAGTTTCTCCATAAATAATAACCCCGTCAAGCTGCGAGGAAATATCTTATTTAATCCATTGTCCTTAAAATTTAAAATATCTTCCGTGTTCAGAAACCTGGAAAATTCCCCCGAGGGTTTTCTGAAAAATATAAATATCGAATCAGAGGCAATTTTGCGGGATGAAAAGCTGGACTTTGATGGAATAATGGACATAAACCTCTCTAAAGATAAAAAAGGCGGGTTGCCCCTCGAAAAGATCATCGTTGGGCTCAAAGGCCTGACTTTTTACGAAGGTAACGGCCGGTCTTTAAATATAAATACCAAAGGGATCGATTTTTTCTGCAAAACAAAAAGTAACGAGTATAAAATCAACCTCGAAGACCTGAAGACAGAGGTCTCTACCTCTGAAGAAGACGAGAAACTTATCAAATTCGAAGCATCCTGCTATTCGGGAAAACTAAACGGAAAGGCTTATTTAAAAATGCGCCATTTTACTCCTGAGATCACGGCAGATGCCTCCTTAAGCGGCTTAAATGCCAATGAGCTTAACGGCATACTCATTCATTTTTCTAAAGTCTACGGAAAACTGAACAGCCAGATGCGCTTTTTAAGCTATCCGGAACTCTCCTTAAAAGGAATGATGGATATAACAAACGGGTATCTAGACGATTTTGAATTTTTTAAATGGCTTGCCGAATTTTTCGACTTGCCTTCTTTAAAAAAATTTCCCTTTAACAGCATCGAAACTGATTTCTTCGCTGACGAAAAAGGCGCCGGCTTTAGTGCGATGTGCCTTGACTCAAGAGACCTAAGATCGTCCGGTTATTTTAAAATCGGGGAGAATAGCCTGGTGGCAAGCAAGATCACTCTTGCCCTAAGCTATCCCCTGATGAGCAGTTCCTCCAAACTTACGCGCCTTTTAAAAATACTGCGCAAAAAGACGGAATTCCTTAATTTTGATTTTCAGCTTTCCGGCAATTTAAACCGTATGAATTTCTATTGGCTAAGTTCGGATTTTAAGAACGAAATGCGCCGGGTGATCCCTGATTTTATAGAAAGGGGGATTGAAAAAAATATAGAGGGCTTTATTGATTCTTTATCAAACTAGTATTTTCTACGCCTACCGTAATATTAATATTATAAAACTGATCAAGACCAAAAATACGACAACCGCGGCTATTATTTTGGGCCGGGGATACTTCAGTTTCCCCATAACCCCGGTTTTGCGCCTTAGGCTTTCTCCGCAATAAAGGCATAATAATGCCTCTTCGTCATATATGGGATTCTTGCAATGCGGACATATATATTCGCCCATGGCTTAATTATTATAGATCAAGATCGATCTTTTAGACTTTGCGCCGTTCTGCGCTCGTTCCATTCCATCAATGATCTTTCCATATTAAAACAACAACTGCGGTCATAGCCGTAAGAAAGCATTTCACTAAGGGCATCTTCGGGATCCCAGGAATCGTATTGTATCCTATAAGCGGCAAATATCAACCCTGTCCTGTCTTTTCCGGCCTGACAATGCACAAATACAGGATGGTTTTCTTTATTGCTTATTATCTCAAGGCACCTGTCTATAGTCTCAAGGGGCTGTAGCTTTGACGCATCCATGGGTATGCGTAAAAATACCATACCCAGATCCCTGGCCGCCTCCTCCTCCCACTCCTCTTCGGGCCCGCTATTCTTCAAAGATAAGATCGTTTTTATCCCCGCGTAATCCCTTAATGACTTAAGTGCCTCCCTGGAAGGCTGAGAGCCGCGCATTATGCCCGGGGCAACAAAATGAAAATTAAATATTTGCTGAGGAAAAGAGACCTCCGCCTCATAATCGCTATTGCCTGCCCAGGAAAAAACAAGATTGGAGCAGAAAAACAATGCCACAAGCAATACTTTCATCCGCCATCCTCGATTCTATCTTCCTTGAAAAAAAGGCAAAAATATGTTATACTTAGTAAATCTACGCAATTTTCTATCCTTATCGGTACCACCAGCAGTAAATAATAAAAAACCAGCTGTACCAGCTAAAATTTTTATTATGTCGAATAAAATGACCGAAAAATCATCTGATTTTCATCTGCCTCTTTTATGCACATGCATTATCTTTTTCTGCGCTATCAACTTTACCGTCCAGAAAGAGAGCAAGGCCTTCCTGCGTTTTCCCTCTGACGGGATCGAGATCACGGATGAGCTGATCGATGCCATCATCATGGCAGAAAGCTCAAATAATCCCAGGGCTTATAACCGCATTTCGAGGGCGAGAGGATTGACGCAAATCAGATATATAGCATGGAAAGATTTAAAACGCCATTACAGACATAAATATAAAGACCTGAATTACCGTAAAGATATATATAACCCTGCCATAGCAAAAGAGGCAGCCAAGGATTACCTGAATATACTCACAAAATACTTAGCTTCCTGCGGCATACCCCTAACCCACGAAAACCTACTTGCTGCCTATGTCTGGGGCCCGAAGAACCTGGCAAGATACGGCTTAAAAGGGCTGCCTGAATCCGGGAAAAAATATATTGCCAGGGTCAAGGCTATCGCCAAGATATAAAATCATCTCTCCCCCGGCAATTTTCTTCTATTCTTCTCTTCCCGAAGTTTTTTTAAGCTCCTCCAGCATCTCCTGATCCACCTTAAAACCCAAAGCCTCTACCGTATGCACATCATTCCAACTTTTATTATATTTCTTGGTCTTAAGATACATCTCCGCGCGCTTGATATAAGCTAACAAATAGTTGGGATTGACTGACAAAGCCCTGGTGTAGCTGGAAATAGCATTATTAAAATCTTTCTTCTTCTGATAGGCAAGGCCTAAAAAATAGCATGCCTCGGCATTCTGAGAGTTGAACTCTAATGATTTCTTATAATCGGATATCGCCTGATTGATCTCGCCTTTTTCATCATAGGTGATAGCGCGCAAATAATAGGCATAGAAACGGTAGGGATTGACCTGTATTGCCTTATCATAATTAAGTATGGCCTGGTCTATTTTACCTTTTTTATAATAGGCAATCCCGCGGTTACAGTAGGCTTCAGAATTTCTTGGCTTGATCCCTAACGAAATATTATAATCCGATATCGCCAGTTCGGGGTCTCCTTTTAGATAATAGACGATTCCGCGGTTATGGTAACATTCCGCGCATAAAGGATCCAGGGATATCGCCTTGCTGTAATCTCTTATAGCCTCAGTAAAATCTCCTATTTTATGATAGGCATAACCGCGGTGATAATAAGGCTCTGCGTTCTCGGGTTCTTTTTCTATGGCTTTTCTAAGTTCTTCAATGGCCTCGTTATAGAGCCCTTTATTTAAATAGCTGATGCCAAGATCCAATTCCTGTATTTTCGCATAGGCATCGGTGAAAAAGAAAAATAAAAGTAGTGGTATTACCGCCTTACTTACCAGCCTCATTTCACGGGTTTTTTTTGTTGTTTTTTTTCTTTTTTTTCTTGGATTTATATAAGGTGCATAAGACATCCGCAAAAGGAGATATCCTGCCGTCTTCGTAAGGAAATTCCCTGCAAGATTGCGGCTTAAGATCATAATCGACCTTATGTATCGAACAAAGGCCGTCGGGGTCAAGAAAAGAACAAGGTTCGTCTTCGTAACTTGTGCCAAGCTTATAGCCGGAAGGAAAATCCTCGTCTTTTTCTAATTGAAAAAATTCGCCTTTAAGGCGCAGGGACGTTATTTTTTTAGCTTCCTCCAGGTCCGCCCAGGCTCCGAATCTGCAACAATCACTTTGACTGTTACATTCTGCGCAATCAATCATTTTTTTTCTTCCTGTTTTTTTATTCATTTTAGATATTTCCTCCCATGATCACTCCATAATAGTCTATTATAGACTTGAGGGATCTTATAAGTAAAAAACCTAGATAATAAGTCAATATTACGGTTACGGAAGTAATGATCACCTTAGCCCTCTTGTTTATCCGGGGATTAAACCATACTAAAGGCAGAGCAATAGGGCCCAGGCATAAAAAAGCAAAAATAATCCATCGCGGCCTAAAAAACCACTTTGTTCTTCCGGGGGCGCCTTCAAGCATCTCGTTACAAAACCTACACTTGATAGCCTCATCTTCTATTTCTAGCGCGCAATACGGGCATTTTTTCATAATAGAAAAATCCCAGGTTCAGAAGGTGCCTGGGATCATCATCGGCTCTTAGCTCTAAGCCCTCTCTTTTACTTAAAATTAAAGTGTTTCCTTACGGGCTTCTTTATATTCCAGGTGCAAGATAAGCCTTTGGGGAAATGCACAAAATCTCCTTTACCGAAACTGACGCTTTTTCCGTCTTTAATCTCTACGGTGACTTCGCCTTCTAAAAAATAACACTCTTCCACACTGTCATACGACCAGGGGAAACGGGATACCTCTTTTTCCCATATCGGCCAGCTAAAAACACCCATTTCCCTCAATTGCCACTCCGGTAGTTTCTGGACCTTGACCGCCATCTTTACCCTTTCTTATGAATTTTTCTCCGCTATATCCCCCGCGATAGGTAATTTAAACTTCTCTCCCTGGTAAGCCTTGATCATAAGGATTATCCACAAGACCATCTCTAAAATATAAATCAAAGGAGCGATAATGATACCTAAAAACGGGATAAATAATACTAGAATGCTCAACACCCATAAGGCGCCGAACGTAAGGATAGACTGTAAGGCGTGAAAACGCACGAATTTATTTTCTTTTTCAATGATATAAAAAATGATCCCCGTAATAGCCCCCAACAGATAACTTAGCAGAGCGGCTATATTTGCGTTCATGCCTATACTGGTCTTTCCCAAATCTTTTTCTGCCATGTCTATCCTCCCCTGTTTAGTATTTTTTGGTCCTTAAGCCAACTTCTAGGTCCGCTTTGTTGCTGATCACCACCGGGATTTGCAGGAATAACAACTCTTCACTAGCCGTTACTTTAAAATTGTTATCTTCTAAACCGTAAACGCTTATAATACCAAAAAAACACAATAAAAGCAATACCCCTAAAAACTTCTTTATCTCCATGAAATTATTCTATCTCTGCTAGATTTATTGTCAATGAAAAATATGCCCGATCATTACGTAAAGATCCT
>JAFGET010000122.1 GCA_016931435.1 Candidatus Omnitrophota bacterium | reverse complement strand
ATATTCAAGGTAGAGGTATTGCCTAAAAGCATGCCTATGGCAAGCAATATCAAAAGCGAGGCTACGCTGCCTAAGACTAAATACTTAAATGACGCCTCAAGCTCTTCTGCCTCCACCCCGAAAGCGACTAAAGCATAACTTGCAATGGAGGCGATCTCCAGAAAAACATAGAGGTTGAATATATCCCCGCTTATCACTACGCCGTTTAAACCGGCCAATAAAAGAGAGAATAAAGTATAATAGAGCGCCGGGGCGGTATAACGTTTTATATAATCCAGCGAATAAATAAGCGATAAGCATCCGATAAGATTTACCACCAGGAGCATCAGCGCCGATAAGGAATCCAGGACCATGCAGATGCCGAAAGGAGGCTGCCACCCTCCAAGATAATAAACCTTTACCCCGCTTTTTACCCAGGCAAAACTCTGCAGGGAAAAAAATAACAAAGCCAGCGCCCCCAAATTCGCCAGTATCCCGGCCAGTCCCCGGCGTATCTTAGATACGATAGGGATCAAAAAAGCGCAACCTAATGGTATGATCACAAAAACCGGAAGCATCTTCTATCCTTTTAATCTCCTTATTTCGTTTATATCGAATGTCCTGTATTTTTCGTATAGGCGCAAGGTGATCGCCGCCATTAAAGCGGTGACCGCCAGGCCTATGACTATGGAAGTCAAAATGAGCGCCTGCGGAAGCGGATCGACAAAGCTATTTGCCGTAAGGCCCCTGCTTAATATCGGCGCTTCGCCTCCGCTCTTATAACCTAAAAGTATAAAAAACAAATTCAGCGCGTATTCGGCTATGCCCAGGCCCACGATCTTTTTTACCAGGTTTTTCTTGACCAGGAGGCAATATATACCTATCGCAAACAATACCAGGCATAATATATATAAACTCATTATTTTACCTCCTCCTTATCATCTCGGGGGACCCTTAATATCGCCAAGGCAATGAAAATCGCGAATAACCCTACTCCGACCTTTAAGAAGATAGCGATATTAGACAAAATGATCGTTCCGGAGCTAAACAAGTCAAAAGGCTTACCCTTAGGAAGAACGTTCAAAAAGAAATAACCTCCTATCAGCCCCGACAAAGCTATGCCTAAAAAAAGCAATCCCCCTAAAGATTCAAAAAAGGAAACCACGTTATCATTGAGCATCTTAAGGGATTCCTTTTTACCGAACGCTAATACCACGTGTATAAAAGAAAGCGCAATGATCACCCCTCCGGCAAAACCGCCTCCGGGAGTAAGATGGCCGTGCAGCATGATATAGACGCCGAAGAGAAAAATCAGGCTTACCGTGATCCTGGTAATGCGCTTTACTATCAAAGACATTCCCTGTTCTTTTTCTTTCATTTTTTTCTTCCTGAGGCGCGCAATACCGTCAAGACCCCGATGACCGCGGTAAATAAGACCGTAGCCTCACCAAGGGTGTCATAAGCGCGAAAATCCAATATCACGGAAGATACGATATTCGCAGCCCCCGCCTTAGACAAAGCCAAAGAGTTATATAACGAACCTATTTTCATCATCGGATCCCCGAATGACGGAAGCTGGGCAACCGCTCTTTTACTGAAGAACAAGAATACCGCCACAAATACAAGCGCGAAAATAAAATACCCCAGGCGCATCTTGATATTTTCCTGCGGGACTTTGACGCCTACGGTCGCCCTGATCAGGATTATCACGGAAAGTATTTCAACGACCAGCTGCGTAATGGCAAGATCCGGGGCGCGCAAAAGCAAAAATTCCACGGTCAGGCCTATGCCGACCGCTCCCAGGGCGATCACGCTTGAAAGGAGGTCTTTTATCTCCATCGCGACGATGGCGCAGATGATCATCAAGATCAAGACTACATGTAATTCGATCATATTATTTCATCAATACAAATAATAAAACAACCAGGCCGGCAAGGCAAAAAGCCAGATAAAGGTCAAGCACCCCGGTATGCATCTTCCTGAATAAATAGCTTAAGCCTAAAACAAAATATCCCGCAAGGTTTGTCAAAAAATAGATCAACCGGTCGACGAATATATAGAAGGCGCGCGAAAATACGTTCAAAGCCGCCTTAACCAGGTTATAAAGATCCAGCGGTTCTGACTTAAGCGCCTTGTAGGCAAGGCGCACCGAGGGGGCCTCTTCTACGCTACGGTAAAATTCCGTGGCCGGAAAATTGAATTCTTCGTCCGTTTTTTCGCAACCCACAAAATACCCGTCTGTCCTGAAAGACTTCTTTATCCTGCCCGCCGCGGCAAGCAATAGGCCCAAGAGTATACCGCCGGCTAAAAAGACGGCGGCAAAAACGCTGTTCCAGTTGCCTAAATAAGACAGATCCCCACCCAGGTACGGCCCGATGAATTTAGAGACAAAAGGGCTCCAGAACAACCCTAAGACTATACATAAAGCCGCCAGGATAATCAAGGGGATACGCATATTAAAGGGGACTTCCCGCACCTTCTTTCTATCGGAACTGTTATCCTGGCCTAAAAATACGGCGTGGATGACCTTGACAAAACTGGCTAAGGTAAGAGCGCTGCCGAACATCGCAGAGACTAAACTTACGATAAAAGCAAAACGTAAAAGCTTAGATGAAGCGTTGAACAGCCCCAAAAGCGCCCCCTGATAGATCATCCATTTGGAAGCAAAACCGTTTAAGGGCGGGATGCCGGAAATAGATAAGGAAAATATCAACCCGCAGGCAAAGGTGACCGGCATAAAAGAAGCAAGCGCGCCCAATCTCTCAAGCTCAAAAGTATTTTTTCTTTCGCCTACTGCTCCTGCGGTCAAAAATAACCCGCTTTTATATATGGCGTTATTTATCATGTGGAATAATCCGGCGGCGATACCTATGGGGTTACCCGTGCCGAACCCTAAGACCATATAACCTACCTGGCTTATGGCATGATAAGAAAGCAGTTTTCTTAAGTCATGCTGTATCAGCGCCATCATCACCGCAAAAGTAATAGTGCTTGCGCCGAAAAGCAGCAATAAAGCCATCGCCAGATGGTTTAAGATAAAAAAATCAAGGCAGATCTTTGCCAAAAGATAAATGCCTAACAGCTTATCCAACGAAGCCGGCAATATCGCCATCACTTCAACGGATGCGCTTTCTGAAGCAGTAGGTATCCAGGTATGGAACGGGCCGCAACCTGCCTTAGCCAGGGCGCCGGAGAGCATAAGCAAAAAAGACGCCCACAAAAGAGGCGTATTTATCAGGACTGCCGAGCCCTGCGGCATCATGGTATTTTTGGTTACGGCGACATAAATACAAATACCCAAAACAAGCGCAAAATCCGCAAGGCCCACGATAGATAAGGCCTTTTTCGCGCTGTATCCTGGACCAAGGCTCAAAAGCGCATAAAGCAAGACCAATACCGCGCCCCAGGCAAAAATCAAAGTGATGAAATCCCTGGCAAAAACCGCCAGGCTTGAAAAAGCTACCAGCCATAAAAGATAGGAGAAATACCCCCTGCTCTCATGCTCCCTGCTATGGCTATAAAAGCAGGTAAGCAGGCCGAAAAGATTTATAAACACCAGGACCAGCCAGGAAAGCCGGGTCAAGCCGATGCTTAAACTATAGCCTCCGATAAGATCCAGGGAAACGTCGGCAACAGGCTTAAAATATAAAATCACCGCAGCCGCCAAAGAAATAAAGAATGCCGCCAAAGAGATATTCGCCCTTGAGGCCTTGGACTTAAAAAGAAGCGCCAGGAGCCCGGCAAGAAAAGGTAATTTTATAACAAGGAATATATTCAACATCCTACCAGCCTAGTCAAGATATCCGATACCGGTTTAATCAATATGCCGCACAATAAAGACAAGACACCTAATGTTACCACTACATAGACCATAGGAGAATTCTTCTCTTCGAACACTTTGATCTTCTCTTCTCCTAAAAAGACCTTATCAAAAAGCCTGAAAAGATAAAATAAGGTAAATAATGCCCCTATTACCGCTAAGATACCTGCGGCAATGTGCCCCTCCCTAAGAGTTTCCAGGATCAGCAAGAACTTCGGCCAAAAACCAAAAAGCGGCGCTATGCCTATGATGGAAAAAGCGCATAAAAGGTAAGCGCACGCCGTAAGCGGCATAGACTTCATTAAACCGCCTAAAAGATCAATATCCTTGGTATTGGTCTTATGTTCTATGATACCCGCGCAAAGGAAAAGCCCGGCCTTTGCCAATGAATGAGCAAAAATATATAAGAGCGCGATCAAAAAAGCGAATTTTGTACCTATGGCAAGGGCAAGGATGATATAACCCAACTGGCTGATGGTAGAATAAGCCAGGACCCTCTTGATGTTATTTTCGACCAGCGCGGAACCGGCGGCGATAAGAATAGTGATCACGCTTAAGGCGATCACAGAGTTTAAAAATAGCGGGGATGCAATAAAGGTCGAAGAAAAAATACGGGCAAAGGCGTAAACGCCTATCTTCACCAAAACCGCAGCGTGCAAGAGCGCGGTCACCGGGCTGGGAGCGACTCCCGCATCAGGCAGCCAGGTCTGAAGGGGAAGCTGGGCGGACTTAGCGATAATCCCGCCTAAAAGTAAAAAAGCTGCGATATTGGGCAATGCCGCGCCTTTTAAAAGAGAAAACTCCAGCGTGCCGTAATTAATATAGGTAAGCACGATCCCGGCTAACAAAAGCGAAGCGCCGAAAAAAGTGACTAAAAAGGCCCTATCGGCTGCCTTTGTGTGCTCCTCGCCCCTGTAGAAGCCGATCAAGCGCCAGGAGCAAACCGCGGTAAGCTCCCAAAAACAATACATAAGCATAAGATTGGCGGAAAATATCAACCCCATCATCGAGCCTACGAACAAGACCGTCCAGAAATAAAAACGCCCCCTGTCTTCATAATGGCTCATATATTCCAGGGAATAGGCACAGATCAAAAGTGCCACGAAGGAAGACACGCACGCCATAAACACTGCCAGGCCGTCAGAGGCCAGCGAAAAACTGAACCAGGAAGTAAAATTTATGCTTAAAGCCGATGCCTTGCCTGAAAGCGCGCCCGGCAAAATAGAAAGGGCGGATAAAAAAGTCGCTGCCAGAACAGCCAGCGCAAAGCCCGGCTTAAACCTTTTAGGCAAGGCAGCCAGGACAAAAGCCCCTAAAACAGGCACGGTTATAGTTAAGAAAACAGAGGTCATGCTTTTTCTATCTTTTCCAGGCTCTTTGCTATTTTTAAAGCGTGAGAATAGACCGCTGCCGTAAAATCCAGCATATTCAAGAACATATTGCAGGCAAAGGGGCTGCAGATGCCCTGAATCAGGCGCTGGTTATGGCGCGCGCGGTATTCGTCCACCAGATCGTATATTTTATCTTTTTCCTTTAAGGCTTTCTTGGAAAGAAGCAGGTGGTCTTTATCCAAAGCCAGGGAAATATTCTCCAATAGTTCGGTGGCCTTTAAGTATAACTCGTTATATTCGCTTACCGCGTCATCGCTGAATAAAAGCTTCTCTTCTATCTTTATCTGGACGCGCTCTAAGATATCCTTGCAGTAATCCCCGATCAATTCCAGGTCTCCGATGATATCGGCATAGGCCGGGATCGCCGCCTTTTCTTCTTTTGAAGCGCCGTGGCTTATCTCAACGAGCCCGGCGGTAAGGTCCTTTTCCCAGTCATTCACTTTATTTTCATCGCTGAATATTTCCGGGAAAAGCTCCAGGTTATGCTCCATAAAAGCCCGGTGCGTCATCTTCCATATCTTTAAAACCGTATGCGCCATCTCGGCGATCTCTTTTTTTAACGCCTTTAATTCCGGCATCTTACTTACCTCGCATCCTTTCGGTCTTTTCCTGGGAAAGCCTGATAAGATCCCATCCGTTCATGATCTTCTTATCCGTGCCCCTGTCTAAGACCGCGGTCCTTTCCGTGCAGCAATAGCAGGGATCAACCGCGGCTAAGGTAATGGCGGCATCGGAAATCGTGCCTCCTACTGCCGCGACTTTATTGGAGGCGACATTCATGTAACTGGGGGCGCGCACTTTATGCCTGGTAGGCCTGTTTGTGCCGTCACTGCGCACGTAGTGGAAACACTCGCCCCTTGGCGCCTCTACCCTGCCGATACCTTCTCCGGGGGGTATATCCTTGACATTAGCATCTATTTCACCGCAAGGCATCTTATCCAGGCACTGGCGAATAATACTGACCGACTCATAAAGCTCAAGGATCCTGACCAGTGTTTTAGCGAATATATCGCCGTCTTCATGCACAATCACGTTCCAGTCTACCCTATCGTAGGCGCCGTAAGGCTCATCTTTACGCACATCAATATTCAAGCCGGAAGCCCTGGCAGTAGGCCCTTCTACGCACCAGTCAACGCACTGCTCTTTCGTCAAAATACCTATACCTTTAAGCCGCGCCTGAATGACCGGGTCATCCACAACCGCGCCGCGGAATAAATCCAACGCCGGGACTAATTCATCCATTGCTTTTTTTAACGCCGGGATATCCTCGTTTTTTATATCGCGCCTGACTCCTCCTACCTTCATCATCGCGTAATGATTGCGGTTCCCGGAGATCATCTCGAAAACATTAAGCACAGGCTCGCGGTATTTCCACGCCCACATCCAAACCGTATTATATCCGATAAAATGGCCGGCCAACCCCAGCCAAAGCAAATGGCTATGGATCCTCTCCATTTCCGCGATGATCGTGCGGATATAAAGGGCCCTTTCAGGGACTTGGATACCGGCTAAGTCCTCTACGGCATTGACATAAGCAAAGGGATGGCTGGTCGAGCATATCCCGCAGATGCGCTCTACCAGAAACGGCACCTGGTCAAAATGCTTATGCTCGGAAAGCTCCTCTATACCGCGATGGTTATAACCGATGACGATATCCAGGTCAACGACCTTTTCGCCTTCCACATAGAGGCGGAAAAGCTCCGGCTCCTCCTGCAGAGGATGATACGGCCCTATGGGTACTACAATTTTATGACTCATATTGTTGGTTCGGGGTTCATGGTTCATGGTAAAATATCTTACTCTGAACTATGAACTTTTCCTCAATGGATACTTGCCCTCCGGCCATTCATCGGCTAAAAGAAGGCGTTTTAAATTAGGGTGGCCTTTAAAATTAATGCCTAATAATTCCCAGATCTCGCGCTCTATCCATTCAGCGCCGATGATTATGGGCGTAATGGAATCGATCTCAGGGTTCTTCTTATCGGGGATAAAGGCGCGCAGGCTGATCATCTTTCCGCTTGCGTCATGGGAAAAATGGTAAATTATTTCAAGCGCCTCGGGCGTATCCATGCCGGTGGCGATGACGAAGCGGCATTTTAAATCCCTGAATAAAAACTTTACTACAGCGGGTATATCCGCGGCGGCAAAATCAAAATAAACCCTGCGCGCGGACCTCTCTTGCGCCTTTAATACCTTAGCGGCAAACCTTCCTTTTAATTCCTGCAAAATATTTTCCATTTTATTTACTTTTGAGCTTTTCTATAAGCTTGGCTACCCCGGCGATCATCGCTTCCGGCTTAGGGGGGCAACCCGGGATATAAACATCCACGGGGACTATATCATCGATATTGCACGGGCTGTTATAAGAATCGCGGAACATATTCCTCCCGCAGGCGCATGTTCCGATCGCGACTACTACGCAAGGCTTAGGCGCCTGTTCATAAAGAGTCTTCAAGCGTTCCTTAGTCTTGGTATTAGGTATCCCGGTCACTAAAAGCGCGTCGGCATGGCGCACGCTTGCCGCCAGGGTCATCCCCAGCCGCTCTATGTCATGGCGGGGAGTAAGAAGATCCAGGATCTCAATATCGCAATTGTTGCACGGAGAGCAAGCAGCGTGAAATACCCAGATGGATTTAGTTAATGCCTTAAGTTTAATATTCATATTAGTTGTATTATTTAAATGACAATTGACAAAATCCAAATGACAAATGAATTCCAAATAATTTAATATTTAGAATTAAGTGATTGATTTGGGTCTTGATATTTGACATTTGAAATTAAATACCAAATAGCGCTAATACAACGGCTACAAGTGCCAATACCGTCATCGGCCCCCAGAAAAACCTCAACGCCTGGTCGATACGCAGGCGCGGATTCGTATTTTTTATTAAAATCACTACTACCAGTAAACTCACGTATTTTACAATAAGAAAAGCCGGCCTCAAGTCCTTGCCCCAGAATAAGACGATCAACAACAGCGGCATTGTATAAAGCAAGAGCGCCTTTGTCAACTTAAAGACTGCCAGGGGTAATCCCGAATACTCGATCAAAGTCCCGCCCATGATCTCCTGTTCCGCCTCCGCGGCGTCAAAAGGGACGAACCCTAGTTTTGCCTGCATGCAAAGGATAGCTACGCTAAAGGCTATCAAGCCGGAAGGCGAAACCCATCCCGAAGGCAAGATCAAATTTGAAGTAAAACTCATCTGGTAAGAAAGGATATTCCCTAATTTTACCGCGCCTTCGCACTTGATAATGGCTACCACCGCCACTAATATAAACGGGAGCTCATACCCTAAGACCATCTTCATTTCCCTGGAGGCGCCTACCGAAGCCAACGGGTTACGCGAGCTTGAAGCCCCGAAGATCAAGGACGCGGCGGGAATGACTAAAAGATACAACAAGACGATGAGGTCTCCGACAAAACTCTGCGCAGGGACTAAAATACTTCTGCCTAAAATAACGGCCGCTAAAACCGCGCTCAATAATCCCGCAAAAGGAGAAAGCAAGAAAATAGCTTTTGCGCCCTGCGGGACGATGATCTCTTTGCCCGATAATTTTATGATATCCACAAAATTCTGATACCAGGGAGGGCCTACCCGCCATTGGATGCGCGCGGTGACCTTCCTGTCTACCCAGCCGGCGATCAATCCTACGCAGGAGGCAAATAGGAAACCGGGGAATATCAGGAAGTTAAAGATTAGTTTTAGCATATCTATTGTACGGGTCTATAGCCTATGGCCGATGGCCTATGGATTCAAACTATTGACTATAAACAATCGACTACCGGCCCGATCATTATTTCTTCTTAGAAAACTGTAAGTCTTCCCGCGACCACTTGCGCGTATGCACTGCCAGGTGTTCGCCTACCAAAAATATATTTTTTTCCAAGTCTTCTTCCACTTCCTTGACTTCAATGGCCTTATGCGGGCAGCTGGTGGCGCACGACGGCAATTTAGAGCTTTCACCCAGGCAATAATCGCATTTAGAATCCAGGTAAGGGATAAAATCCGGAAATATTATCCCAAAAGGGCACGCTATGGAACAAGACTTACAGCTGGTGCAGCGCATCTTATAGCGTTTAATATGCCCGTCGGGCGCGCGCTCCAATGCCTGGTGGTAACAGGCATTTACGCAGGGCGCCTCTTCACAGTGGCGGCAGATAGTGGCAAAAGTAGCATACTCGCGCAGCGATGTTATGCCGTTATTCTGCTCGTGGTAAAAATAATCGCAGATGGCTTTACATTCTTTGCAACTGTTACAGATATCTAAATCGACGAATAAGCGCATCATATATTGAATTCTTATTATACTACGGGTCTATGGTCTATAGTCGATGGTCTATGGTTTAAACTATAGACTATCGACCCATACCATTCAACTTCCTTAATCCCAAATATCGTGCAAATCCTTCACTTGCTCATAAGTAAATACCGGCCCGTCCTTGCAGGCGTAATATGACCCCAGCCTGCAATGCCCGCATTTACCGAGTCCGCAGGACATGTTTTTCTCCATGGAAAGATAAATATCCGGCGGCTTAAAGCCTAAGTCCAAAAGTTTTAAGGTAACAAACTTCATCATGATCGGCGGGCCGCAGACAATAGCAACCGCCTTCTTAAGGTCTACCGGAAGGTCTTTTAAAATAGTAGTCACCAGCCCCACATTACCCTTCCATTGGGGATCCCCCACGTCAACGGTAGTGACTACATCTACTTTCTTTTTCTTGCCCCACTGCGCGATAGCATCCTTATATATGATGTCGCCTCCGGTGCGCGCCCCGTAACGCAGGACTACCTTATTGTATTTATCTATCTGGGCGAACAGGCTGAACAATAAAGAGCGTAACGGCGCCAGGCCAACGCCTCCTCCGACGATCAGGATATCTTTGCCTTCGAATTTATCCAGAGGATAACCTTTGCCGTATGGCCCGCGCACCCCCAAAGATATGCCCTTGTGGCTATTGTGCAATATGGAAGTGACTTTGCCCACGCTCATAATAGTAACGTCGATCTTATCTTTGATGTTAGGGTCGGAGGAAGGGGTAAAAGGAGCTTCTCCTATCCCGGGGAGGGTCAATTCAATAAACTGGCCGGTCCTGAATTCAAAAGGCTCTTTAAGGCTCAATACGAAAGTCTTGATATTGGGGCTTTCGGTGATCACGTCTTCTAATGTCGCCTCTATTGGCCGGTAAATATTATTCATTTTTTGCACTTGTTTTTACGGCTAGATCCTTCAATACTTCCCTGATATCGATCTTCCCCGGGCAGACCTCAATGCATCTTCCGCATCCGCAGCAGGCAGGCATCTTAAGGTTATCCACAAAAAAATCGAATTTTTTCATAAACCTGTTGCGCAGCCGCTGGGCGCGGGCCTTTAAAGGATTGGCACCTCCTGCCACGCGGGCGTAATTGGCGTAAAGGCAAGAATCCCACAGCCGCACTTTTTTATTTAAGTTTCCTTCTTTTTTTTCGGCTAAAAGAAAACAATGGCAGGTGTCGCAGATAAGGTTACAGCCTCCGCACTCAACGCAGGTCTGCATGAACTGCTTCCAGGTATCCGCGTTATAGCCGTCTTTGACTACCTTCTGGACGCTCTCTAAAGGCACCAGGTCCTGCGGCAATAAGTGTTTCTTAAGCCGCTCGACTAAGGCGTCCCTTTTTGCCTGGCGGGCGTTAAGCTGGCTTTCTTTGGCGTCAGAGAAATATCCTTTATATTTTTGCACGGCCTCTTCGCCTTTTTTCGAACCCACATCGATCAAATACCCTCCGCCTATAGGGGCAAGGTTTAGATCAAAGCCTTCTTTGGCATAAGGCATTATATTCCAGCTTAAACAGTGGCATACCTCTTTATAATCAGTGCAGTCGCCTGAGACTAAAAGCGTATTTTCTCTCCTTAAGCGATAAAGGGAATCTACCGCCACGCCTTCAAGGAAAACAAAATCCTGTATCTTATGCCCGACGATATCGCAATTCTTAACGCCGAAAATCATGGTTTTTTCATCGATATCTTTGATATTATCTTGCGCGCTGAAATAATCCGAGACTTCTTCGTAGGGATAAGTGAAAAAGGCCTTTAAGGGCTCCTGGGTACGGTAGGCGTTAAAGACAAACGGCTGGCTGGTAAGGATCTTTTCGTAATAATACTGCGGTTTTTCTCCGGAGGCCTCTTTTTGGGCAGGAGAAAATACCTTATAATCCTTTTTCAGCTGCTGGAAAAGGGCGTTAAATCTATCGGAATCGATAAAATAACAATCTGGCATTTATTTTCTGGAATTGAATCTCCCCGGACCAAAGTTCAGGGATTCATCCCCGCAGCAGAAATCACATCCATCGCAATCTTCCATAACCGGGGCTTTCGCCTCAGGGATTTCTGCGAAGGGGATCAAAAAGGCGGGATTCGTTACCTTAAAATAAAGAATTGCCCCCTAAAACACTCCTGAAAATTAAAGGAAGTCAGTATATTACTATACGCAGGCAGGATTGTCAAGCATTTTTCCTCTTGGCAAGAGGCGCCTTCTTTTTACATATACCCCTCAAGCAATAGGCGGGACTCTTCTACCTTACTGCCGCTTCGTTAATGACTAAGGCGGGCCTTTCGGCATCAAGCGTAACAGAAACGCCTAAAGGCAAAGCGATATTGATGTCCTCTTTTGTCCGGTGGCCGGAAGGAAAGCCGTATATGATCGGGATATTGATCCCCTTGAAGCTGTCGCGTAAGACTTCGCCGATACTGTATTTATGCTCGGAACTGTCAAAGCAATCGATCATCCTGCCGAAGACGATCCCTTTGACTTTACGGAATTTTCCCGCCATCTTAAGGTGCATAATATAATTGTCTATGACTTCAAGGTCTTCATCGATCTCTTCAAGAAAAAGGATCTTATTTTCGGTATTCATATCGTAAGGCGTGCCTATTGCGCTTATCATCATGGACATATTGCCGCCGACCAAAACCCCCCTGGCAATGCCCGGTTTTAATGTCCGCATCGAAGAAAATTGCATGCTTCCTAAAGGCTTGGGCTGGGTGATGGCGGTCGTCAGATAGTCCAGGCTGATATTGTTGATATCGCTCAACTCTTCTGAGACGACCGGGCCATGGAAGACGACCATGCGGCTGATCTTATGTAAATAATATAAAAGGATGGTTATATCGCTGTAACCGATAAAGATCTTGGGGTTTCTTCTGATTATCCTTTTATTAAGGTAAGGGATCACCCTGATAGAGCCGTATCCTGCCTGGGCGCAAAACACAGCTTTTACCTCTTTATCGGCAAACATGCGGTTTATCTGGGCAGCCCGTTCTTTATCGTGGCCTGCCATGGACCAGTATTTATTGAAGATGGAAGGGTCGTATTTTACCCGAAAGCCCATAT
>JAFGET010000121.1 GCA_016931435.1 Candidatus Omnitrophota bacterium | reverse complement strand
TATTACTTTGTCCAGCGGGTGACGGACGAGACGAAGACCTTGCCGCGCGCAACGAAAGTGAGCACGGCGAGGTGGGTCGGCCGGCAGGACCCGCTGCCTCAAAGTAAATTTACACACAATTGAGTATATACTACCGGCGTTATTAAAAGAATAGCCAAAAGAAGCCTTTTTGTGTATAATAACTTTATGTCCGAAGAACAGCTTACCCCTGTTTACCAGCCGCCTGATAAACTCTTGCTCAAAATAAGCGGAGATTGGCGAATCGCCTCAGGCACCCCTTCTTTCGAAGAAGTCATTTCGCAATTCAAATCTCATAATAATATTTCCCGGATCTTTTTTGATACCTCCGCGCTCGGGGATTGGGACAGCGGGCTTGCGGCATTTCTGTTGAAATTAAGCAAAGAATGCGCCGGCAGGAATATCACCCTTGCCGTTGAGGGCCTTCCGCAAGGGGCGCAAAAACTCCTTGCTCTCGCCCGGACAGTGCATGAGAAAAACGAAGCTATGCAAAAAATCGCGGAGCCGGCCTTAGCCAGGATCGGCACTAAAGTAATCGCCATCAAAGAAGAGCTTGTAGTCTTCTTTGATTTTTTGGGAGAACTCAGCTATTCTTTTATGCGCCTGATAACGGGAAAAAGCTCTATGCGCTGGCCGGATTTTTTTGTGATCGTGCAGTCCTGCGGCGCGCAGGCCTTTCCCCTGGTCTCCCTGATCAGCGTTTTAGTCGGGCTTATCCTCGCTTTTGTGGGAGCGATGCAGCTTAAGATGTTCGGCGCCCAGATCTTTGTGGCGGATATCGTAGGCATCGCCATGGTGCGGGTAATGGGGGCGATCATGACCGGCATAATCATGACCGGGCGCACCGGGGCCTCTTTCGCCGCGGAACTGGGGATCATGCAGACGAACGAAGAGATCGACGCCTTGAAGACATTGGGTATTTCGCCTATAGAACACCTCGTCTTACCCAGGGTCTTGGCGCTGGTTCTGATGATGCCGCTTCTTACCCTCTACGCAAACCTGATGGGGATTCTGGGCGGCTACATCATCGGCGTAGGGATGCTTGAATTGAACCCCATAGAATATTTTACCCGCACGCAGGAAGCGGTAGCGATAAATAATCTCTGGGTAGGCCTTGTGCATAGCGTGGTTTTTGGCATCATCATCGCCATCTCGGGGTGCTTTCGCGGAATACAGTGCGGGAGAAGCGCCAGTGCGGTCGGAGAATCAACCACTGCCGCGGTTGTCAACGGCATCACCAATATCGTGATCGCTACCGCGATCATCACCTACATCTGCCAACTCTTAGGAGTTTAAGCCGTGCCTGAAGAAAAAAATACCTCTGCTTCGGTTATAAATGTGAGCCAGCTGAATATCGGTTACGGCGAGACCCTGGTTTTAAAAGACATCGAATTTAACGTAAATAAAGGGGACATCTTTGTGATCATGGGCGGCAGCGGCTGCGGAAAAAGTACCCTGCTAAAAGTCCTGATCGGGCTGAAAGAGCCGCGATCCGGAAAAGTCATGTATAAAGATACGGATTTCTGGCAGGCCCATCCCAAAAAACAGATAGAGATCATGCGCAGCTTCGGCGTGCTTTATCAGGGAGGGGCGTTATGGAGCTCGCTGACTTTGGCGGAAAACATAGCGCTTCCCCTTGAGATGTATACCGAGCTTTCCATCGCCCAGATCAAAGAAATCGTCTCGCTTAAGCTTTCGCTGGTTGGATTATCCGGATATGAAGAATTCTATCCCGCGGAGATCTCGGGAGGCATGCGCAAGCGCGCGGGCCTGGCGCGGGCAATGGCCCTTGACCCGCAAATACTTTTTTTTGATGAACCCTCTGCCGGCCTTGACCCTCTCTCTGCGCGCCTCTTAGATGACCTTATCCTGCAATTATCCGATACGCTCGGCTCAACGGTGATCCTGGTCACCCACGAGCTGGCAAGTATTTTCGCGGTAGGGAATAATTCCGTCTTTTTAAACGCCGAAACAAAGACGATAATAGCGGCAGGTGACCCTAAAAAATTACTTAAACAATCGAATGACCCGCGCGTGATCGAATTCCTGACGCGCGGCGAGAAAACAATAAGGAGCCAGAAAGCATGAGTAAAAAAGCGAACAAGACACTGATCGGCGCGTTTGTTGTGGGGGCGATCGCGCTGTTGGTCCTGGGCCTTGCGGTCTTCGGCTCAGGCAAGCTCTTCAGCAAGACCAATAAATATGTCCTTTTTTTCGAAGGTTCCGTGCGCGGCCTGGCGCTAGGGGCGCCGGTCACCTTTAAGGGCGTTAAGATCGGCACAGTCAAAGATATCAGCCTGGTTTTTGACCCGGAAAGCAGATTCGCCTTTATACCCGTGATCATAGAGACTACACCCCAGCTGATCAAAGACGCGCCGCTTCAACGCGATTCAAAGAACGTGCAATATCTTATCCAAAACGGGCTCAGGGCACAGCTAGACATGCAAAGCCTGCTTACCGGGCAACTTGCCGTATCGCTTGATTTTTTTCCGGATAAGCCCGCGCGCCTTCTCGGCCTGATGAAAGAATATACCGAGATACCGACTATTCAATCTCCTTTCGGGGAGCTGCAAAAAAATATCGGGGAGATCCCTTTAAAAGATATCGCCTTTAACCTGCAGGAAAGCACGCGCTCTTTGAATATCGCGCTTAAAGAGACCCGGGAAACCCTGATATTCGATATTGAAAATACGCTCAGGGAAGTGACCCAGGCAGCGCGTTCCGTGCGGCTTTTGGCGGAATACCTGGAACAGCACCCTGAAGCGCTGATCAAAGGAAAGAAAGAAAATTAAGGGATAATCGGCAATCAAAGTCAATTTTGGAGGGCACTATGCGTAACTTCAAGGCACTTTTTATTCTTGTTTTATTCATCGGCGGATGCATCTCCGTACCTACGAGCCCGACGCCGCGCTTCTACACTTTGCAATCTCTATCGGTAAAAAACCAGGTTAAATTGCAGGGTGCCGAAAATCTCAATAATATCATCATCGGCGTAGGCCCGGTGACGCTGCCCGAATATTTCAACCGCCCTCAGATCGTCACTAAAAACAGCAATAACGCGGTAGAGTTCTCGCAATTTGACCGCTGGGCAGAACCTCTGGAAGATGCCATAGCGCGCATCATCGCCAAGAATTTCACGGTCCTGCTTCCCGAGACGGGAATCGACATCCTTCCCTGGAACAGTGCTATCCCGCGCAAATACCAGGTCACTATAGAGGTGATCGAACTGAATTGTAATCTTAAAGATGAAGCGATGATGTTGCTGCAGTGGTCGATTATCGAAGCCGGAGGGAAAAAACTTCTTTTGACAGAGCGTAAGGCTTACCGCGAAAAAATCGAATCCGGCACTTACCCGGGCCTGGTCAGGGCGCTCAGTGTTATCTGCGAATCAATAAGCAAGGATATAGCCGGCAAGTTAATAGAGCTGGGATAAAAAAGCCTACCGGGATGGCCCGCTCTTTAAATAGCCTTCCGTAAACTTTATTATATTGTTCATCATAGTAACTGTTTCAGCCGGATACCTGCCTACCGCGGATTCCGCAGAAAGCATCACGAAGTCAGTTCCGTCTATTATGGCGTTGGCCACATCCGTCACTTCAGCGCGGGTAGGCCTTGGATCATCGGTCATGCTTTCAAGCATCTGCGTTGCGGTTATCACAAATTTTTTTGCGCGGTTGCATTTTTTGATGATCGCCTTCTGGATGACGGGTATTTCATAAACAGGCAAAGAAACACCCATATCCCCGCGCGCGATCATTATTCCGTCAGAAACCTTGATTATCTCATCGATGTTCTTGATACCTTCCCTGTTTTCTATCTTAGCGATGACCTGACAGCGCGCATCTTTTTTAAGGAGCCTTCTTACCTCCAGAATATCCGCGCTTGTGCGCACGAAGGACTGGGCGATATATTCGATGCCGTACCTCTGACAAAATACTATATCCTCCCTGTCCTTAAGACTTAAGCCGCCGAATTTAAGCCTGGCCTCGGGGATATTCACCCCCTTATGTTCTTTAAGTAAACCGCCCGCAACCACTCTTGCCTTTAAACTACCCGAAATATGCCCGGTAACCTCTAATTGGATATTCCCGTCATCAATAAATATATGCTGTCCGGTCTTTATATCCCGCAGATTACCGCGGTAATCGAAAGGGATGTCCTGCCCTGATCCAGCCGTATCTTTTTGGATGAGATAGACCATCTGGCGCTTCTTAAGCAAAAGCGGTTTGGCCAGCTTTCCTATCCTAATCCGATGCCCTTGCAGGTCACCGAGTAATTTAATATGCCTTCTGTATTTTTTATTGAGGCTGCGGATAAGGGTTATCCTGGAGACCAGGTCCTTCTGCTTTGCGTGAGAAAAATTCAGGCGCGCCACGTCCATCCCGGAAAACATCATTTTCCTTATTACGCTCTCCGTGGATGAAGATGGGCCGAGGGTGCAGATTATTTTAGTCCTTGCCATATTAAAATACGGCCTGCTCATTATATCCTTGGACGCCGGCCGCTTAATAACGAAATACCGCTCTTTACTTGTCTTTTTTATTCAAAATATCCCTGCATTTAAAACAGACTATTAGCCTTTCCCTTTTTTCCTTTGTCTCTTTAAATACCGCTACCAGGTAGTTGTGTTGAAATTTAGCCCCGCACCTCATGCAGCTGTTCATCCCGATGCCTCCTTTTGACCTGTCTATTTATTTTTCAGATGCTCTTTTGCCCTGCGCAGCCTTTCCATAAACATGTCTTTTTTAAATTGCGCAGTCCATCTTTTCATGATGACCCAGCCTCCGAAACGGATCAGGTCGTTGCGCCACGACCTATACCAGATCCTCCACCCTAATTTGATGTTGTGCAAGAAAAAGATTATCGCGGGAAAATAGAATATATTCAGGCCGATCATAAACAATCGCTTGAATTGATAAAACCTCCCCATGATCCTTCTGCTGGAAAACTGCATCTCTTCGGCGGTCATGGGTTTATCCGGCTCGAAAAGTGGAAAATTCCCGTCGTAATACTGCCAGCCGATCTCGCACAGCGGGTAAAGCCTGTTTTGTTCGCCAAGCCTCTGCCTCAATTGCGTCCCCGGCAAGGGCGAAGGAAGCAAGATCTGTATCGTATCGATCTTGGTCTTTTTGATGAAATTTTTAAAACGTTTTACCCTCTCTTTTGCCGGCATATCAAAAGCGGAATTATTTTTTAAAGGATAGCCGAAAATAAACATCCCGTGCACTAAAAATCCGAATCTATGAAAGGTCTTTACAAAATTCACCATATCCTCGGGCTTCAAGCGCTTATTCATAGCATTTAACTCTTCTTCGATCGGCGACTCGAAACCTATCGCCACCGTATTTATGCCCGCCTTGCGCATCGCAGAAAGAAGTTGCGGGTCACGGGCCTTATCCAGCCTTATCTGCACCGTCAGATCCAGCCTTCTGCCCATGTCCTCCTGATAGTCCTTAAGCATATTGCAGAATTTTATCGTTTCATCGCGTTCCTGCCCGAAAAGGTCATCCACGATAAAAAAATGCCTGGCGTCTTTAGTCTCAAGCAGAAGGCTGATGCATTCCATCAGCCGTTCGGCGGGGGCGCTCCTGGGCTTGCCCTTGACGGTGCAGAACTCGCAATCCATTCCGCAGCCCCTTATCCTTTCGATAGGATAAAGCTTGATATTAGAATAACGCACCAGGGAAAAATCCGGCAAAGGCAACTTGCTAAAATCGGTTATGGGATCCCTCTGCGGCGTTCGCATGAGCTTTCCGTTCTCAAGATAAGCGATACCTTTGACCTGGCTTAGATCAGAACCTTCCGTCAGGGCCCCTAAAAGTTCCCTGATCGTCTCTTCCCCTTCTCCGATGACCACGTAATCGATGCAGGAACCCAGGGCTTCGTTTATATTATCATCGACAAAATGCTGGCCTCCGGCGATAGTGATGATCCCCATATCTTTATAAAAACGCGCTATTTCATATATCCTGGGAGCGGTACTGGTCAACCCGCCGTAAAATCCGACTATATCCGCGGGCCTCTGCTGTTGTAAAAATTTATGGTCTGCTCCGCTTGAGCTGCTTTTGGGGCCGTACCTTCTAAGGTTGTTTTCGTCGATGACCTCGACATCCCAGCCCGGCATCTCATTGGCGGCGCTCGCCACGCATACCGGGCCCAATGCCGTGGTTATATTGGCGATATGGGAATAAATATTGAACGCCGGATAAGCCGGAATGATGATCCTCAACCTGAATCTTTTTTTTGATAAGTCTAAAGGCATATTTTTTCTTGGCGTATCTTAACGATGGCGGAATTTATTCTGCCGATTGCCGCGATGCCGGCTTGACCCTCTCGGTTGAGCCCCGTGCCCGGGTTCGACAAATTTCTCAGATGGGACTTCAGGATGCTTTGAAACAGGAAGGGTAGCCCTGATAAGTTTCTCGATATCCCGCACATCCCGGCTCTGGTCAGGCGTGGCAAAAGAAATCGCATGCCCTCTGCATCCGGCCCTGGCCGTACGGCCTATCCGGTGCACGTAATTTTCCGCGTCTTCCGGAAGGTCATAATTGATCACCAGCTCTATACCGGTCACATCGATGCCCCTGGAGGCGATATCGGTAGCCACAAGCACCTTATACCTGCCTGATTTAAATCCGTTAAGCGCTTCCCTGCGCTGGGTCAAGGAACGGTTAGAATGTATTTCTGCGGCGCTATAGCCCATCTTCCTTATCGAGATCATGATCTTGCGCGCGTTATGTTTCGTCCTTGAAAATAAAAGCACGGGGCCGTGATACTGCGCCAATAACCTGCTTAAGAGCCGCGACTTGGCTTCTTTCTTGACGATAAATAACTCCTGAGTGACGCTTTCGGCCGTAGTCCCGGAAGGAGCGATTTCCACGGAGACAGGCAACTTCATATGCCTGGAGGCGATATCCATGATCTCCTTGGGGATAGTAGCCGAAAACAACATTGTCTGCCTCTCTTTTGGAAGAAAACGCAGGATCTTTAGGATCTGCGGGCTAAAACCCATATCCAGCATGCGGTCGGCCTCATCAAGCACCAGCATCACGACCTCTTCCGGTATAAAATTCCACTGGCTCATATGGTCCAGAAGCCTGCCGGGGGTGGCAATAATGATGCGGGGACTTTTGCGTAATGCCTCTATCTGCCCATACATGGGAGCGCCGCCGATAAGGCAAGCGGTCTTCATCGCGAAACCATCAGCCAGGGGGCGAAAGGCCTCTTCGATCTGTATGGCCAATTCGCGGGTAGGCGCCAAAACCAGACCGACCCCTTTTTTCTGCGCCAGGCGCTGGCACATGGGAATAGCAAAGGCGTGGGTCTTACCGGTGCCGGTCTGGGCGATACCGATGATATCTTTGCCCTCGATGGCAAGGGGAATAGCCTTAAACTGGATCAAAGTAGGAACGCGGAATTTTATACGCGCGAGGATATCCAGGATCTTCGGAGCGATGCCTAACCCGTAAAAATCCCTTACGGGTTGCCCGTTCTCCCCTATAATATCGCTTGCGCCGGTCATCATATGCGTCATTATTTTTTAGAGGCCTTCGGCTTTTTACTGCGATCCATCTGCCTCAGGTGGACATGGCAATACGCTTCGTGGTTATAGATGCTCAGGATATTATTGCAGCGCGGAAATCTACACCTTCTGCCTTTATGCGAAGTCTTCGTCTTCTTCATCGCCCCGATCCTCCTTTGGCGTCGACCAAAGCGTAGCGCAACTATTCTTTTAAAATACGCACATTGATAGCGCGCGGACCTTTAGGAGATTTTTCTATTTCAAATTCCACCTTCTGTTCATCGATAAGAGAATCTATCTGCGTATCGAGCAAGCTGCTCTGATGGAAGAATACCTCCCTGCCGTCTGTGTCATCGATAAAACCAAAACCTCTTTCCCTGACTATCTTCTTTATCTTTCCTGTATGCATCAGTAGACCTCCTTGATTTATCACTCGTGGATATATCGTTTATGCCTCCATTATTTGCTGCCTCCTTTCTTAAAAAAACTTACGCAAACAATGGAAAATAAAAAAACCGAAAGGTTAGCACGTCATACCTTTCGGTCGTAAGCTACTAATCTCTTAACCTTCCCTTATTGTAATATTATATCACTTAATCCCATATTAAGCAACTTAAACTTTCGGCTTACCTTTCGATCTGCCCTTGCCGGCCCAAAGGCCCTTTTTAGCAGCCCTTTTGACTTTTGCCTTCGGTTTTTTGACCAATTCAAGCTTCTGTTCCCTGGTCAATTTCTTGATAAAAGATTCTCTCTTCCTCGCCTGTGACTGGTCCGCCATAGGCTCCTGATACACCAGCTTGACCGGCGTCTTATTCTTGGTATAAAAGGCCCCTTTTTTTAAATTATGCTCTCTGACGCGGCGGGTAATGTCGGTGGTAATGCCGGTATACAGCGACCTATCTTTGCATTTTACTATATAAAGAAACCAGCTTGAGGGAGGATGGATCTTATGCGTTTTCAAATCACCGTGGCGCGCTAGAATTTCCAGCTGACGTCGATTTCTGTCCAGAACTCTTCTTTTCCTTCGTTTATAGTCTCTTCATGGTTTATTGCGTAATGAAGGCTGGGAGAAAGGGCCCATCTGCCAAAAGCGTATTCCGTGCCCAAAGAAAACACGGTCGCGTAAAGCTTAGCCGGCTTGCGCCCGCCCACGCCATCAGTGCCCCAATTGACTATGCCTAAAGAAAGAGACTGGTCTTTCTGGAAGATACTTATATCCGGCAGGGGCACTCCCGTATCAAAACCCCAGGAATAATAGAATCCCCTTTCGGAGCCTCCGGTGGCTGCCGGAAATTCATATACCGCGCAAGCCGTGGCGCTGACATCTATGGGTAAATACGGGATCTTCTTCAG
>JAFGET010000120.1 GCA_016931435.1 Candidatus Omnitrophota bacterium | reverse complement strand
TTCCGAACGGATAAAATTCAGGAAAGCTAAGGGGTATTTCAAAATTCCTGAGGAAGGTATTTTAAGGAAAGGGACGATTTGAGACAAAAAAATAATAAATAAAAAAAAAGCGGCGGCTTGAAATAATCTTTTCTTATTAAGCTTGAAATTCAGCTTCACATGGAACACCCATTATGAAAGCATTTCTGATTTTATGGGAACGGTGACTTTCTTTAAATAACGGATCTCATTTAAAACCTTGCCCGTGCCGCAGGCTACGGCGGTCAAGGGGTCATCGGCGATAAGGACAGGAAGGCCGGTCTCTTCTGAGATCAGCTTGTCTAAGCCTTTCAATAAAGAACCGCCTCCGGCCATGACAATACCGTGCTCTATCAGATCAGCGGCAAGTTCCGGGGGAGTCCTTTCAAGCGAAACTTTAGCCAGCTCTAATATGGCATGAGTAGGCTCCTGAAGAGATTCCCGCACTTCTTCCGAAGTTATGGTAACGGTCTTAGGAAGCCCGGTGACCAGGTCTCTTCCTTTTACCTCCATGCTCATCTCTTCTTCCAAGGGATAAGCCGAACCTATCTTTATCTTGATCTCTTCCGAAGTGCGCTCGCCTATCATCAAATTATAGGATTTTTTCAGGTATTCGATGATAGCATCGTCCATTTCATCGCCTCCGATGCGTATAGATTTAGAAAATACCAGGCCGGCTAAAGATATCACAGCGATCTCCGTAGTCCCCCCTCCTATATCTATGATCATATTACCGATAGGGTCCTGTATCGGCAGGCCCACCCCGATAGCGGCGGCAACCGGCTCTTCTATTAAAAATACCTCCCTGGCTCCGGCGCGCTCCGCGGAATCCTTGACCGCGCGTTTTTCTACTTCGGTGATCCCGGAAGGAATAGCAATGAGTATACGCGGCCTGACCAAAACACGGCGATGATGCACCTTCTTGATAAAATACCTCAACATCGCTTCAGTGACCTCAAAATCAGCGATCACCCCGTCCCTCATCGGCCGGGTAGCCACGATATTGCCGGGGGTGCGGCCTAACATGCGTTTTGCTTCATCTCCGACGGCCAAAACATGAGAAGTCCCGCGCTCAACCGCCACTACCGAAGGCTCACAAAGCACGACACCTTCCCCTTTGACAAAAACCAGGGTGGTAGCAGTACCTAAATCAATCCCCATATCATTAGAAAATAAGCCGAGGATATAATTAAAAGCTCTTTTTAGCTTTTCCCAGATCTTTTCCATACTTATTCTCCTTTAGAACAAATTTTATTTATCTTAACAAAGTTTTAACTCTATGTCAATCACAAAGTTATGGATTACCGGATATATCATTTATTACGCCTAAAAAATCCGGGAACGACTTATTTATGCAGGAAACTTCATCAATAATAGAATTACCACTGGCAACCAGCCCGGCAATGACCATGCTCATGGCAGTGCGATGGTCGCCAAAACTCTGCAACCTGCAGCCAATCAATCTGCCTCTGCCTTCTATAATTATATTCTCAAGGCCATTTTTCTTGAAAGAGCTGATTTTAACTCCCATTTTTTTTAGATTTGTTACCATAGAAGCGATACGGTCTGTTTCCTTCACTCTTAACTCCGAAACATTTTCAAAGACGCTTTTTCCTCGAGCAAAGGAAGCAGCTACCATCAAAACCGGCAGCTCATCTATCAATGACGGGATCTCTTTTCTTCTTACCACCGTCCCTTCAAGCGCGCTGCTCTTTACCACAATCTCGCCCACCGGCTCCCGATACCCGATACCCGATACCCGATACCTGATGATGATATCCGCTCCCATCCTTTTTAAGACCCTGACCATCCCCATGCGTGAAGGATTAAGGCCGACATCTTTTATTACAAGCCGCGAATGCGGTATCATCGCAGCCAGGGCTATAAAAAAACTCGCGGAAGATATGTCTCCGGGCACAAATAATTCTTTCGGAGCAATAAGAGGTTTTTTGCCTTCTACCGATATCCTGTTTCCCATTATTTTTATACCGGCCTTGAATAGTTTAAGCATCCTCTCGGTATGATCGCGCGTCTTAACCGGCTCGATAAGAACAGTCCTGCCTTTGGCATAAAGCGCCGCAAGCAGTATCGCTGATTTTACCTGGGCTGAAGCCACCGGTATCTTATAAATGACCGGCTTAAGCCTTGCGCCTTCGATCGCAACAGGCGGATATTCTTCCCTTATTCCGTGCCTGGTATTCTGTCTCCCGCGGATCTTAGCGCCCATCAAACGTAAAGGCGCCGTCACCCGAAGCATCGGCCTTTTCTGAAGGCTGTCACCTGCCCTTAAACGGACGTTAAACCTTTGCCCGCAGAACAAACCCGTCAACAACCTGAAGACAGTGCCGGATTCGCCTGTAAAAATATCGGTTTTAGGTCTTTTAAGCCCGTGAAGGCCGGCTCCTTTTATAATGACCGAGCCCTTGCCTTTTTTTATACTGACGCCCAATTTCTTAAAAACCCTTACCGCGTCATGGCAATCGTTATTGTCGGGAAAATTTTTGATCGTTATCTTACGGGAGGAAATTGCGCTTAAGATCACTGCGCGCTGGGCTATAGATTTGTCGCCGGGTAAAGATATGGCCGCCTTAAGGCGCGAGGCTGGTTTTATTAAAAAATTAGACCTCACTTAGATTTTTTGCTTACCTTGTCGCCTTCTTTTATCCTATCCTTAGTATCTTCGGATAAAAAAGCTGCGGCAGACATGGAATCGTGGATTTTTTCTACTTTTATGTCCCCGATATACTGATTTTTGCTGTAAACCGAAAAAACATCCCCTATTCTTATGCCGTCTCTCTGTCCAAGGTTCACTACTACAAAATTATAATCCTTATTGATCACCAGGACCTTGCCTTCCTGGGGAAGAATCTTCTGCGTTTCTTTAGATACTGCAGGGGCCGCTTGCTCAAGCGCAGGACCCTGCTCTGCGGCGGGTTCTTCTTCTTTTATTTCCGGGGTGACTACTACCGTGCCTAACTCTACACCCCTGTCTTTGGCCTGTTCCAATTCCGACTCAAGCTCTTTTATCCTCTCTTCAAGGCGCAATCTCTTATCTTCTAATTCTTTGACCCGGTTTCTTATATTCTGCGACTCTTCCTTTTCTTTTTTTACGCGCTGCTCAAGCTCCTCTTTCATATTCTTTTGTTGCGCTAGTTCCGCCCTTAACTGCTCTAGCTGGTTTAAGGCTTCTTCTTTAGAAGACTTTTCCTGGTTCAACTCAACGCTTAATTTATCCACCTCTTCCTGGGAAGTCTTAAGTTTAAGCTCAAGCCCGGAGACAATACCCTGATATTCTTCGACCTTTCCCTGCGCCGCCCTCTCTTTGAATCTGATGTCCTCCAGGGCAACTTCGAGAGATGAACTTTTGGCTTTCTCCTTCTGCAGAAAATAAAAGACCGTCCCTGATAAGGATAAAGCGACCAATATCAATAATACCATTATCGATACGGATAATTTATTCTTTTCGCCCATCTTCCCCCCTTTTGCGCGGGTTTTATAGGTTAGTTATTAGCATAAATTATATCATCGCGTCCATAAAAAGCAAGCTTTTTTATGCCGGATACGCCTCTTCTAACTTATTACATTGCTAAGAGTTGTTAAAAAGACTGCCGATCCATCAGCTGGTCAAAAAGGCACGGAAAACTCTGCAGGCACGGGAGATGAAAATTCCAAGAATTCATTACTGCGCGGATGCAAAAAACCCAGATACTTGGCATGCAGCGCAAGGCGGATGAACTCGTTGTTCTTTCCGTACTTAGAATCCCCTAAAACAGGATGGCCGATAAAAGCCAGATGCACCCTGATCTGATGAGTCCTGCCGGTAAAAGGCTCGATCTCTAAAAAGCTGTATTTTTCACTCCTTTTTAAAGTGCGGTAATAAGTCTTGGCGTATTTAGCATCTTCGCTGAAGCCCACGGACATATTTTTTCTTTTATAAGGGTGGCGGATAATAGGCATCTCGATCACGTTTTCGTCAAATTCGACTTTTCCCCGGACCAAAGCGACATATTTCCTTTTTATGCTGTGTT
>JAFGET010000119.1 GCA_016931435.1 Candidatus Omnitrophota bacterium | reverse complement strand
TCTTCTTCAGGGTCAAAGAGCCCCAGGGGTCATTGGTATCTACTAATTCATTGGCTCTGGGATAATCAAAATAAGAATATCCCAGGACCACATTCCAGCTATCAAGGATATCTTTTGACAAAGACACTGAATAATCTATCTCGTCATATTCTTCGTGGCCCTTGCTGAGCGCAAAGGCTCCCCAGGCATTGAAGGAGATATCCGCATCCATTATCAATTTAGGGAATGTTATATCTACGCTGGGATGATATGAGCTGTCGTTATCCGCAAAGGCATCTTGTCCTTTAGAAATATAGCGCGAGGCGTAGGTATCGGTCAGGGTGATATCGACCGTCGTGCCTGGACCAAGTTCAAGAGCGATAGCCGGCCGGCAGAAAAAAAATCCCGCAGTCAAAATAAAAAAAACTACATACTTTTTCATGACTTTTCTTCTCCTTCTTCATCCGCCAAGACTGTAGCGGCGCAATTGGCGTGAACATTTATTACAGTCAAAATAGGGTCCATTATTGGATCTATGGCTATTAAAAGTATTATTGCGGTCTGGGCCGGCAGCCCCAAAGGCCCTAATATAAGCGCAAGTATGGACAAAGCTCCTGCCCCCGGAACACCGGTTGCTGCCATCCCGGCTAAGATCGAGCCGATCAAAGCGATCACAAATGCCTGGAAACCAAAAGTAACATTGTATATCTGGGCGATCAGGATAGTAGAAAGCGCAAAATACATCACGCTTCCCTGAGGGTTTATATTAATACCTAAAGGAAAAACCAGATTAGTGGTTCCTTTGCTCACATTCAGATTATTTTGCAGGCAGCGCAAAGCCGAGGGAATAGCGGCGAAACTGCTGGAGGTCCCGAAGGCCACCACTAAAGTCTCTCTTAAAGCGATCAGGGGTTTAAAAAATGAACCTTTCTTGCGCCACCAGATCAGGCAATTATAAAAAATGATCAATACAACAGCGCCTAAATAGCACAAACCCACAAATTTAAACAACGCTTTAAAGATGGTAAAACCCACCTGCGAGATCTGCGCGGCAAAAAGACAGAACAAGCCAAAAGGCAATATGTACATGATCCAGCCGAAAAGTTTCTGGAAAGCTTCGTAAAGCGCCTCTATCACCGAAAGAGCGTCTTTTCCTGAGGGCGTGCGTACAAACCCCAAAGCAATGCCGAAAAGGATACAGAAAAAAAGTATAGATAAAGTCTGCCCGTGGGTGAAAGCATTGAAAACATTCGCCGGGACCATCCTTTTGAAAAAACCCATTAGGCCGGTAGGGGCCTCTTCTGTCCTACCCGTAGACTCCATTTCATATTGGGAAATAAGCTTGCCTAAGGTGACGCGGGAGCTTTCCTCAAGGCCCAAACCGGGTTTTCCTAAAAAACCGAAGGCTAAACCCACAAGGCTGGCAACGACCAAACCAGCCACGATGATCATCACTAACCTGCCGATGTAGCGGCCGGTAAGGCCGGTTGTGATCAATCTGGCGACGCTGGAGATGACTGCGGTGACTAAGATCGGTATAACGCACATCTGCAAAAGCGCCAGGAAGATCTCGCCTAAGGGGATCAGGTTACGCGCCAGGGAGCTGAACTTTACCCCGATAAAAGACCCCAGGAATATTCCGGCAAAGATAGCCCAGGGAGAAAGCAGCCAATCGGCTTTAAATTTTATTTTATTTCCTGCCTTGGCCATTATGCACCCTCAAGATATTTAGTGACCAACTTATCCACTGTCCCGTCCTTTATCACCCCGTCTAAATACTGGTTCAGCCACTCATAGAGATGGACATCCTCCCAATGCACGGCCATGGCGATAGGGTCTTCATTAGACCTGCAAATAATAGTCTGGACATATAATGCCGCGTCGGGATTATCGTGATGCCAGCCTTTGGCAAATATATTATCGAAAAAAGCCGCCTCTACCTTACCGCTCCTTGCGTCATCAAAAGCCACATCAATAATGTCGTAAGGAACGATGGTAGCCAAAGGAAAAAGCTCTTCTGCAAAAGTAATATAGGAACTCTCTTTTAAAGTCGCGATCCTGACATTTTTGTCATTTAAATATTTGATCAGGTCCTTATCCCATTTGCGCTGTGCCGCTTCTAATCTGTTGACTACTACGGTCTGGTAGAGCGTAATATAGGTATCGGTAAAAATAACTTTTTTTGCCCGTTCCAAAGTCTTGCTCAGATACGAGATCGCCACGTCCGCCTCTTTTAAGAAGACCATATCCACAATAGCGTCAAAAGTCTTAGCCTTGCGGCGAAACTCCACCTCTACCCCTAATTTCGCGGCGATGTCATGGGCCAAGTCCACATCTAACCCTACGAAATCGCCTTTTTCATCATGCATAAAAAACGGCGGATTGTCTTCCTCCAGCATCGCCACGATAAGCTTGCCCCTGTCTATGATCCGCTTGATGTCGGGAGAGTATTCGCTTTGCGCCTTGGCCCCGGAGAGAAAAACAAAAAAAATAAAAAATGCGGACAGAATAATTCGCCTGGACATCTGATTATCTTCCTTTATTTTAAACCTACGACCTCATAGACCTCAACCGGGTCTTTTATCCCCTTAAGTTCGACGGGATCAAGTTTTTTGGCCTCTACGACATCCTTGACTAGCCCGTAAGTGCGGCTGGTGATCAAGATCTGGTCGCTTCCCGCTTTTGCGTTTATCCGGGAGGCAAGGTTTACGTTGCTGCCTAAGACCGTATAATCCATGCGCACGTCGGAACCCATATTCCCTACGGTAACGTATCCGGTGTTTATGCCAATACCCATGCTTAGAGAACGCTGCCCCTCTTCAAACCACTTTTTCTGAAGCAGCCTTAGGCTCTCTTTCATCTCAAGGGAAGCCCTCACTGCCTTGACCGCGTGGTCTTCGTAATATATGGGATCGCCCCAGAAGACCATTATCGCATCCCCGATGAATTTATCTATGGTGCCTTTATACTTCATGATTATTTTCGTCATCTCGCTCAAATATTCATTGAGCAAAGCGACCAGGTTTTCCGGCTCAATAGAGTCAGCAAGCTGGGTGAACCCTCTGATATCCGAAAAAAGTATGGTCAGCTCTTTTCTTGCGCCTTTTAAGCTTACCTTTTCCGGGTTCTTTAAGATCATATCCGCTACTTCCGGAGAGACATATTTGCCGAAAGTCTTGGTGATCATCTCTCTTTCTTTCAACCCCTGCACCATCTTATTGAACGCCTCCGACAAAACGCCGATCTCGTCTTTCGATCTTACCTCGACCAACTTATCCAGATGCCCCTCCCCGATCAATTTTGCCGCGTTCGATAATACATAAATAGGCTTGGTGATACTGCGCGAAAGCAATATCGCCACTATACTGATGAATAAAGTCAAAATAATGCAGATGATGATCACGTTCTTCCAGAAGTTCTTTACTTGCAGGCGCACCATATCGCCGGTCTTGATCACTTCGGACCTTATTTTTTCCCTGGATGCCAAAAGCGGCTGGATGATCTTCTTTGCGGAGGTCCCTACCCCGATGCTCCAGTTAGTGCTTTCAATCGGAGCATAGGCGATATATTTTTCACCCTTATCGTCGGAATACTTGCCGTAGCCGCTTTCGCCGGAGACCATCTTATCCACGATCACCCGGAATTGCGGGTCGGATGTCTCAAGGGAAGCAATCGGCTGTTTGAAAATATCATCCGTCCATTGGGCGCCGGAAGCCGGTTTCAGGTTAGGATGGACTATAGTCAATCCCAACCCCCCTATCAGAAAAGCATAGCTGTCTTCGCCGACTAAGCTGGAGACAATATCTTTAAGCGTATCTATTTTGACATCGATACCGATCACCCCTATCGGCCTGCCATTATCAGAAAACACCGGAGCAGAACAGGTGACTATCAGGTTGACCTGGTCTTCTGCCGCGTCGATATAAGGCTCAGACCAGCTGACTTTCCTTCTTTCCAGGGCACTGCGATACCAGGGGCGTAAACGGGGGTCAAAGTTAAGAGGCATCTCATCGCGCGGGCAAAGCCTGAATACCCCGTCCTCTGTCCCAAAATATATGAAATTTATCTCGGTGGACCTTGCAGCTATGGGCTTAAAGACTAATCCCAGGAATTCGGTCTTTCTGATGGTTTCACTAACCGCGTCATTCAAATCGACATAGGTATACCCGGTCTCAAGAGACGAATCTATGGTTATATCTTTTGACATCTCTCCGTCCCTTGCGGTATAAGTCCAGGGAAAAGTCTCGATCCTCCCGAATTTCGCGGGATCGCTGAATACGCCCTTCGTAAAATCAACGGCGATCATAGCAGACTTTTGGATATCTTCAAAAAACATGTTTATCTGCTTTGCCTTGTCATTGGCCATCTGCTGCAGATAAATCCCCGCCTGATTCTCCAGGGCCTGAGCGCTGTTCTTAGAGACAAAGACCCCCAGGTCCCTGTTATCCATGACGATCTTTTTGCCTAATCTTATGGTGTCTCTTATGGTTGAGTATCCTACGATCATCAACGGGATCAGAGACAGGGCAAGCAGGATGATCAGGACCTTAGGCATGATCCCGAAAGGAAAATTGAATAATTTTAGCTTCATGGCTTAAACTCCTTACCCAGGATTCTACATCATAGCGGGGAGTATTGCAATCATTTTTAGGAGAGCATAAGTAAAACCGCAGATATTTTTAGGCGTGCGTATTTAGAGTTTTTTCAAATAATCTTTCTTTTCTTAGCCAGAAAGAAGATATTGCAGCAAGGGCAGATCCTGCTCCAAAGCGAAACCGCTTTTGCGAATCTTGACCCGGGGAATTTTCCGGAAATTACGCAAAGGGGACAGACCCTGTGTATGACTGAAAGCGCCTTTAAAAACCAGTTAAATAATCTTTTCACCGCGTAAAATGCCTTTTCTGGCTCCGATCACTATAAACCCGCCTTTACCGAAACCTTTCTTCGGCTTCTCCACTGAGGCCATCTTTTTGGGCAATACAGATATTGTCTGATAAAAAACAAAACGGCTGAAACCGGCCCCTTTAAGCAGCCCTATCGCTTCTTTAACGCTTAAGAACCTGGCCTGCTTGTAAAATACGCTTTTTTTTCTTTGATAATATCTTCCCAAAAAACTTTCTTTATCGACTATGGCCACTATTATCCTGCCGGCACTTTTTAATACGCGGCGCGCCTGCGCCAGGACTTTCGCCGGATCCTTTACGAAACATAAAGTAATGATGATGGCTACGTAATCAAAGGTGCCATCCGGGAAAGGGATGTTTTCGCCAAAACCCACCTTTGCATCTACCCCCCTTGCTCTGGCGATTTCAAGCATTTTTTCCGAAGGGTCGATGCCCGTAGAGATACCGAGGTTTTGGGCGAACCTGCCTGTGCCCACCCCCACCTCTAATCCCCGTTTTTTA
>JAFGET010000118.1 GCA_016931435.1 Candidatus Omnitrophota bacterium | reverse complement strand
GAGTTAAGATTCAAATTAATACCTCAGATAAAAGAATTTATCCATAGCGGCAAACTTATTATCGGCATATGTAACGGTTTTCAGATTTTGGTAAAAAGCGGGTTATTGCCGGGGAATAGGGATTTTAAGCAAGAAGTAAGCCTTGTCATCAATGATTCCGCTAAATTTGAAGACCGATGGGTCTATTTAAGCCGAACAGCAAAAGGTAAAAGGCAAAAGTGTGTCTGGGCAAAGGATTTACCCGAGGTGATCTATCTGCCCGTTGCTCACGGCGAGGGGAAGTTTATTACTGAAAATAAGGCAGTCTTGAAAAGATTGAAAAAGAACCGGCAGGTTGTTTTTCAATACTGTAAAAAAGACGGGCGCTTATCGGGATATCCGGATAACCCTAATGGTTCCGTTGAGGATATTGCCGGCATCTGCGATAATACGGGCAGGGTATTGGGGCTGATGCCTCATCCGGAAAGGCACGTTAGCTTTTTTCAATATCCGCGGCAAGACCCGGATATAAATAGAAAATACGGAGACGGTTTTTTAATTTTTAAAAGCGGTGTGGATTATATTAAGAGCCATTTTTAACTTAAGCGGGAGAAGGTCATGAGCGGAATCTTCGGAGCTGTTTCAAAGAAAGGGTGCCGGGAAGATTTATTTTACGGGACTGATTATCATTCGCACTTGGGTACGCAGTTCGGCGGTTTGGCGGTCTGGAATAAAGGCTTAGTGCGTAAAATACATGATATCAGGGGAAGTCAGTTTAAAACTAAATTCTATGAAGATTATAAAGATATGCAGGGCAGTAGGGGAATCGGTGTGATCAGTGCGCGGGATGAGCAGCCGATCTGTATAAATTCTAAATTCGGCGCTTTCGCTATTGTCACCGACGGCTTTATTGACAACGCTGACGAATTAGCCGCAATGCTGTATAATGAAGGTCAGTCTTTTAGCGAGATCACCGACGGACGGATCAACCAGACGGAATTGGCGGCAAAGCTTATTATCCGCGGGAAAAATATTATCGACGGTATCGAGTATATGTTTTCCCGGATAGAGGGTTCATGTTCTTTGCTTTTATTGAATGAGGAAGGGGTTTACGCCGCAAGGGACAGGCGTGGCTATACTTCATTAGCCATAGGTAAAAGAGGCGAGGATTGGGCGGTTGCCGCAGAGACTGCGGCCTTCAGTAATCTTGGTTTTAAAATCAATAAATACCTCTCTCCAGGCGAGATCATGTTATTGAAGGAGTCCGGCCCGGCTTTAAAGCGTAACGGAAAAAAAACAAACCAGATCTGCGCGTTTCTTTGGATCTATACCGGGTTTCCGGCTTCTTCTTATGAAGGCATAAACGTTGAGACAGTAAGAGAAAGATGCGGAAATTGTTTAGCCAAAGGCGATAAGGTCAGCCCGGACATGGCTGCGGGTATTCCTGACTCCGGCACCACGCACGCTATCGGGTACGCAATTGAAGCAGGAGTGCCTTTTCGCAGGCCCCTGGTAAAATATACTCCCGGTTTTGACCGCAGTTATACTCCCCCTTCGCAGGAAAGGCGCGATCTGATCGCCCGCATGAAGCTTATACCTATTCCGGAGATAATCAAGGGTAAGCGCATTGTTTTCTGTGATGATTCTATCGTGCGCGGGACGCAATTAAAGAATTATACCATCCAGAAACTTCGTGAATGCGGAATAAAGGAGATACATTTCCGTATTGCCTGCCCGCCTCTTTTATTCCCTTGTAAGTTTAATTATTCTACCCGCACCCTCCATGAATTAGCGGCCCGCAGGGCGATCAAGGATATTGAAAAGAAAGATATAAAAGACATAAGCGCTTATTTAGATGAGGGTTCCCTTAAGTATAAAAAAATGGTAGAGTGGATCGCAAAAGATTTAGGCGTGACTTCGCTGAAGTATCAAAAGCTGAAGGAGATGGTGGGGGCCATAGGCCTGCCTCCCCAGAAGCTTTGCTTGTACTGTTGGACCGGAAGGCAGCCTTAGAGGAGGAGAAATCCATAGATGAAAGACCTGACATATAAAAAGTCCGGTGTAGATATAGATAAGGCCGCGCTTTTTAAACTTGGCATAAAAAACATGGCCAGAAAGTCTTTTCGCAAAGAAGTATTGAAAGATATAGGTGGTTTCGGTGCTTTTTTTAAGCTTTCTAAAATTAAATATAAAGACCCTGTTTTGGTCTCTTCGTCTGACGGGGTAGGCACAAAATTAAAGATCGCCCAGCTTGCCGGTAAGCACGATACGGTCGGTATTGATCTGGTTGCGATGAACGTAAACGATATCCTTTGCGTTGCGGCGGAGCCGTTGTTTTTTCTGGATTATATCGCCTATTCAAAGGTCGCCACAGGCACGCTTTCTAAGATCGTCTTAGGGATAAATAACGGGTGCATCCAGGCGGGCTGTTCTTTAATAGGAGGCGAGACCGCGCAGATGCCCGATATGTATAAAGCTGGCGAATATGATTTAGCGGGTTTTTGCGTGGGGATAGCCGAGAAAAAAAATATCATAGACGGAAAAAATATAAAATCCGGCGATATGCTCATAGGTTTAGAATCTAACGGACTCCATTCTAACGGGTTTTCTTTGGTGCGGAAAGTATTTTCATTATCAGAACAAGAGCGCATGAGTAAAGAATTGCTTAAGCCTACGCGTATTTACGTAAAGCCCATACTCTCTTTATTGCGGACGGCAGGCGCAGGAAGGCAGGCGGCAATAAAAGGTATATCCCATATCACCGGAGGCGCTTTTTTTGATAAGATCTCAAGGATATTACCGGGTAATGTCGATGCCGTGGTCAAGAAAGATTCCTGGAGGGTCCCCGGCATATTCAGATTAATACAAGAAAAGGGAGGGATATCTTTTTTAGAGATGCACCGCACTTTCAATATGGGTATCGGTATGGTCTTAGTCGTTGATAGAAAATTTGCGTTTAAAATAAAATCGCGGCTGGAAAAGTTAAATCTGCGCTCATGGATAATAGGCGAGATCGCAAAAGGGGCAGGGAAGACGGTATTTTCCTCTTAATAAACCCTCTGATCCATTCGGATCTGCCATGGTCAGTTACTTTATACGCCACAAGCATAACAAGGAGAGCTAAATTGGATAAAAAAATGAATATTTTGATTTTGGTTCTGGTACTGTTTGGCAGTATCTGCATAAGGCCTGCTTTTTTGCAGGCGGCAGGCGGGGCAGACTTGAACAAGTTGATGGAAGAGACCCAGCAGAGGTCGAGTGAACCGCAAGAGGCGACTTTTGTGTGGTGGATTCCTCAGGAATACTGGAAGATCAGCCTTGCGCAGAATCCTCAGGTAAGCGCCCAGCAGAAGGAAGAATTTACGGAAGTATTTAAGCCCTACCTTCTTTTTGTTGTAGTCGACGGAAAGGTTTCTACGATGGGCATGATTAATTATAAGTCCGAGGAAGAAGTAAGGGGCTTAATCAAGCTAGAGGATAAAGACGGCAATATCTACCAGCCGTTAAAAGAAAATGAGATTAATCAGGATACCAAAAGTTTTTTAATGATGATGAAGCCTATGTGGGTTAATGCGCTGGGCGCGATGGGGCAGAATATGCACTTCTTTTTGTTTACCAACAAGAACAAAGAGGGCGGCAGGTTCTGCGAGGCAAGTGAGGAGGGAAGGTTCTCTGTTCTTTTAGGAGACAGGCGCTTTGACTGGAAATTGCCTTTATCTTCCTTGATCGCGCCTAAAATATGCCCTATTTGCGGGGCGAAATTGAACGGTTCTTATAAATTCTGTCCATGGGACGGAACGAAGTTGGAAGAGTAAAATAAGAAGCTAACTCCGGACATATGCGCTTAGAAATCCTGTTGGGATTTTTTCGCACGCTCGGAGTTACCGCAGAAAAGCGGTACATCCCACAAAAAGTGGGACACCTGGCTTTCCGATAAGCCAGGGTGCATGGCGTATCCAATAAAGCCGGGTGTTAGCTCGCTGCGCTCGTTCCGTAAGTTATGGGGAATAACCTTATCTCCTCGCATATCATTCGGAAATTCTGTTAGAATTTCCTCGCAGATAACACCCCAGCCTATAGGATGGCTGGGTGTACCCCTTACTGCAGAAAGCAGTACACCAAACCATCCGATAGGTTTGGGTGTAAAGTGCAGAAAGCAGTACACCAAACCATCCGATAGGTTTGGGTG
>JAFGET010000117.1 GCA_016931435.1 Candidatus Omnitrophota bacterium | reverse complement strand
ATTTTTTAAACAGGGATATAAATTTAGGGTTTTCGGGTGGGGAATTAAAACGTTTAGAGCTGTTGCAACTTTTGGCCGGTTCTTTAAAATTAAGCCTTTTTGACGAACCTGAATCCGGGGTAGACTTGGAGAATGTGGCTCTGGTGGGAAAGAGCATGAATAGGATACTTGACGCCGATAAAGATAATGCCGCCTTAATCATCACCCACACCGGTTATATCTTTGACTACGTAAGACCGGATAGAGGGTGTGTTTTAGCCGGCGGCAAGATACATTGCGTCGGAGATGCGAAAAAGATATTGAAAACGGTAAAAAAACGAGGTTACAGATGGTGTATGGGATGCGACGGAGAAAGATTGAAGAAAAGAAGGTCCGAGGAAAAGAAATAGATATCGGATCATATAAATCCCGGGCCCAAGCCGGTGTTTATGTTAAAGACCCGCGTAAATTAAGCCCGGGCCAAAAAAAGACTATGCTATCTGCGGGAGTAGATACTTCCCTGAAGGCGCGCTCCGGCACGTATATCCAGATGGATCATAGCGTAATCCACGCAAGCAGTCTTTACCCCGGCCTTGAAGTCATGAGTACTACCGAGGCGTTAAAAAAACATGGATGGCTGGATGATTATTTCTGGAGCATAGTTTCGCCTGATGCCGATGATTTTACCAGGCAAGCGCAGGCTCAACCGCACCACGGGTATTTTTTAAGGGTGCTTCCGGGAGTAAAAGCGGTCTATCCTTTACAGGCATGCCTATTCATAAACGACGACAATATAATTCAAAATGTTCATAATGTGATTATTGCCGAAGAAGGATCTGAACTGCAGGTAATAACAGGATGCGCTACCTCCGGTGATGTCAGAAGAGGCCTTCATATCGGGATTTCGGAGTTTTTTGTAAAAAAAGGAGCGAAGTTGACCTTTACCATGATACATAATTGGGCGCAGGATATTTCTGTAAGGCCCAGGACCGCTACGCTGGTTGAAGAAGGGGGGGTATTTTTATCGAATTATATCTGTCTTAAGTCGGTAAGCAATCTGCAGATGTATCCTACGGCAGAGCTGATAGGCCGCGGCGCGATTGCCAGGTATAATTCTTTGCTTTTCGCATATCCCGATTCGTATTTAGATGTCGGCGCAAGGGCAGTATTGAAAGCAGAAAAGTCAAGCGCGGAGATTATCGCTCGGGCGGTGTCAGCAGGAGGAGATATTATCGCCAGGGGGCATTTAAAAGGAGAAATAAAAGATATAAAAGCGCATCTTGAATGCCGCGGTCTTATGTTGACAGGAGGAGGGTCCATCCACGCGATCCCTGAGCTTGAGGCTGCGGTAGAGGGCGTAGATATGTCTCATGAGGCCGCTGTCGGCAAGATCGCCAAAGAGGAAATAGAATACCTTATGGCCCGGGGACTTTCCCGGGATGAAGCGCAAGCAGCTATCGTAAGGGGATTTTTAGATACGTCAATAATGGGGCTACCTGCCGAGCTTAAAAAGGAAATAGATAAAGCGGTCTCCCAATGCGAAAAAGGGGCTTTTTAAATAAAAACGCTTGAAAGGATAAATGATTGATATGAGTTTTTTCAATTAAAACATTCGGGTGGCCGATAATACGACTATTATAAACTATCTAAATTACGTTTGGTGAAGAAGAGGGGGCGACAATGAAACAATGGTATGAATCATTATTTGAGGATTATGCACAGAAATACGACAAGGAGTGTTATGTCCAGGGGACGGTTGGAGAATGCGATTTTATCGAAGAGGAGTTGGATCACGACAGATCCTTAAAGATCATTGATATCGGCTGTGGCACCGGTCGTCACGCGATAGAGCTGACGAAAAGAGGGTATAGCGTGACTGGCGTTGACCTTTCCGAGAATCAGGTCAAAAGGGCAAAGGAAAAGGCACAAGAGGCAGGGGTAGCCATCGACTTCCAAACGCAAGATGCCCGCAATCTTCCGTTTGACGGTGAATTCGATCTGGCAATTATGCTATGCGAAGGCGGGTTTTCCCTTATGGAAACAGATGAGATGAACTTTGATATCCTTAAAGAAGCAACAAAAGCGTTGAAAGATAAAGGCAAGTTCGTTTTCACCACATTAAACGGGTTGTTCCCGTTGTTTCATTCGGTCAAAGAATTCTATGAGTCGGCGCAGAAAGAAGGCCAGTCCCAGTGTAAGGATTGCTCTTTTGACCTGATGACTTTCCGTGATCATAATACCGTTGTTTTTGAGGACGATTCAGGCAATAAAAAAGAATTAAAATGCAACGAGCGTTACTATGTACCTAGTGAGATAACATGGCTTTTAAAAACCCTCGGGTATAAAAAAATAGATATTTTCGGAGCTAAGCTTGGGGCATTTTCGAGGAAAGACAAATTGACAACAGAGGATTTTGAAATACTCGTTGTCGCGCAAAAGCAGTAATTTGAACAAATAGATTGAGTAAGGAATAAACCTTGATTATGAATAAGAAGACTATATCACTGCGCACTTTCGGCTGGCCGTTGGTTACAGTGGCTCGGGATGGCATTAGAGATTTTAAAGAGGATAAATGCTTTGGAGTGAAGGGGTTAGGGCAAATTGGCAAATAAGCACGAATTTGATGGAAGTTGCATAATGTGGAATGATGTTGAATTTTCCACGCGATATCCTCACTAACAAATTCTGCCCCGCAATCATTACCATACAAAAGCCGTTAATTATGATAAATCGTTAGGTAAGATAAAGCTTGACATTCTTACCAAACAAAATATAATTTTATTGGTATAATGTTTGGTAGAGCCTGCCGGCAGGCAAGGAGAATAAACATGGGCGTAATTAAGGGAGTGTTGAAAGAAGAACTGGAAAACTCTCGCGATATGCTGAAAAGCTATCAGAGGGAGATCGCTAAAATTAAAGGTTGTCTTATACGTAAGAAGATAGGCAAACGTTATTATTATTATTTGGTAAAAAGGCAAGGTAAGAAGGTGAAGTTTATATACAAAGGGCCCATTTCGGAACAAGTAAGGAAAGTTTACGCCGAACAAAGAAAAATGCTTAATAAGTATAAGAAACTATTATCGCAAGTTAAGAATCAGATTAAGTTCATAAAGAGGGCATTACGTGGAAAAGAAACAGCGTGAATTGTGTTTTGAAATCTTAAGGCGGTTCAACAAGGCCGGGATACTTAAAGATATTATTCTTATCGGTAGTTGGAGCGCTTATTTTTACAATGAATATTTCGTCGGTACTTCGTATCTGGACCGCGCGGCATTGAAAACCAGAGATATAGATTTCTTAATACATGATCCCGCTAAGATAAGGCATGAGGTTAATGTGCCAGAGCTGCTTTATGATCTTGGTTTCGTTATAATCTACAAAGGGAACAAAGGATATATTAAGCTTGAGCATCCTGATTTATTGCTCGAGTTTTTAGTTCTGGAGAAGGGCAGGGGTATAGATAAGCCCTTTCCTTTGCCAAAATTAGGTATAAACGCAGTAGCCCTAAGATTTCTTAACTTTCTGTCGTCTAATACTATTAAGGTTAAAATAGAAGATTTTTATGTGACATTACCTCATCCGGCTAATTTTGCGCTGCATAAGCTGATTATATTCCAGAGAAGGCTTAGACAAGATAAAGCGGCAAAGGATAAAAATACCGCTATCGAAATCTTGAAGTCGTTAATCGATAAAGGTGAATCAACCATAATTAAGCAGGTATTTAATTCAATTCCACAAAAATGGCAGAAGAAAATTTTGAGGGGCTTAGAAGAAACAAAGGAGAAAGAGATTTGTCTTACACTACAAGAAATACAAAAATAAGCGATGTAGTGTAAATCGCCTGTTGGTTACGATGGCTCGGGATGGTGCTGGCGCTGTTAAAAAAGATAATTATTTTAGAATAAAAAGAGTTGTAGGAAATATAGAAAAGGATGGGTCATTTTGATGAAAAAGAATAAGTTAGTAATATGGAATTGTTGGGCTGCTATTGCAAGCTCAATCGCTGCCGTATTTAGTTTATTACTATTTGGTTATCAATTATGCACAGATCGCCCTGACCTGAAGATTAATCTAAAAGGAAGCGCTTTTGCCGACTATCAAGAACAGAAAAATCTCTTTATAGCAGTCTGGCTTGATGTTTTGAACCAGGGGAAACGCCCTATTGGTTTGATAGAGAGTAAATTGCATATAAAATTATCAGATTCTACGAAATTTGAAATAAACGAAGTTCCTATTTTCCCGCGTTTCGGCTTAGATAACCAAAGCAATGCTCCAGCCATAGAGTCGCCATTCTTTTATGAACCTTCTTATTATGACAACGCTATAAAAGATAAATCTGGGAAAGAAATTCCGTTTGATTATCACCCGAAAGCACTAGAGTATAAAGAAAGAATATTTGATGTCGGAACTTACCACAGAGGATATATGATTTTTAAGCTCGAGGCCGATGACAGAGAGAAATTTTTACAAGCCATAGATAAAAATGAATTATCAGTAATCTTACTTACGACTAATAATGCAAAGAAAACCATTCGAATAAGAAAAATAAATAAGTGGAAGCAAGAAACTTTTGGAAAAAGATTTTTTATTATTACTCCAACTCATGTCAATGAAACAAAGGAAAAAAGCCAATAATCTGTAGCCGGCTTTTTTCGTAATGTTTTTGTATATATCTAAAACAGGAGGTACCCGTGAACGGTTTTAAAAAAGGACTTGGTTCTTCATGATAAAGATGGCAAAGTAATCAAGGTTTACCCGTATGGCAGCGAAGAGCAGCTTAGATATGAGATGGTTCTGGAAATATTATTTGAAGCAGACAGGCGAGCTTTAGAAGAGCTCATAGAGAAAAGAAAGAACAAAGAACAGGTAATAGACAGCCAGATAGAGGAATGCGATAAAAAGGTATTTCGCAAATGCACCAAGCGCTAAGCCAAAAGATACAATATGACGCAGACAGCAAGAATTTTAGGAGTGCATCGAGAAACATTATACTACTGGATCAAGAAGGGCTGGATTAAACCGAAGCGCGATTATCGCAATTATCCGGTTTTTACAGTTTTAGACATAGAAGAGCTGATAAAGTGGAAGAATACGATAAAATGCTAGGATTTTCTGAAAGCTGCAGGAATAGATTTAACAGATTGATTGATAAAGAGTTAACGGTATTTATGCGTCCCTTACATTCATTGGTTTAGACAGTTTTATGTAAACTTCAAAAGAGGTATTTGAAATTACGTAATTATCTATGAAACAAGAAGTTACAACAAAAAAAGTGTTCATCCGGACGCTGGGCTGGCCGATGGATGCGCTATAGGGGGACTATGGAGAAGATAGTGGAGGAAATATTAAAACTAGAATAATACCAAAAAGAGTTTATGTTTGTATTTATATGGATAGGAAGATAGCTCAAGGAGAAATGCATGAAAGACCATTTTAAGACTTTCCTTTACAGTTTAAGGACGACAGATCCAGTTCGTTTGGTGGTTTTGGGGTATATGTCATATATTTTCATAGGTTTTATCTTTCTTTGTTTGCCGTTTATGCACAAAAATTTTGTTCCTGTACTCGATAACCTTTTTATTGCTACATCGGCTGTCTCTACGACCGGATTAACGACTGTCACTGTGAGTAATGATTATAACTTCTGGGGGCAGTTAGTAATATTGGCTCTTATTCAGCTTGGTGGTATCGGGTATATGACGTTTAGCTCGTTCGTTATCTTATCTACGAAGAAATACTTGGATGACAGGTCAAAAAATATTGCTCAGACCGTATTCAGTATCCCTAAAAACTTTAAGATTGAAAAATTTATTCTGAGCGTCATTAGCTTTTCAGTTATTGTCGAGATTTTAGGTGCTCTCGGGTTATTTTTTGTGTTCCTTAAGGCTGGTACTGTAAATCCACTCTGGAATGCTATATTTCATAGTGTGTCGGCTTTTTGCACGGCCGGTTTCAGTCTATTTCCAAATAGTTTTGAGGGCTTAGCTAACAATTTCGGGCTTAACGTAATTATTTCATCGCTAAGTATTATGGGCGCCATGGGATTCATAGTTTGCGTTGATATTTGGCGTCTTATCCGCGGAAAAATAAAACACGTGACATTAACAACAAAGGTCATTATTACCATGACGTTCTGGCTTTTTGCTATTGGCGGGGTTCTCATGTTCTTGAGTGAGAGTTACGGTGGCGGTGTTGTTCCTGAAAATAGAATATTGTTTTCATTTTTTCAATCTATGACGGCTCTTACCACAGTTGGATTTAATACAGTGACCATCAGCACTATGTCAAAATCGGCTATCATGTTGCTTTGTATATTGATGATAATAGGAGCGTCACCGTCAGGAACAGGCGGTGGCTTAAAGACGACTACCTTTTCAGCAATCTGGGGATTGATGAAAAGCGCGCTTAAAGGAAGCAAGGACGTTAAAATATGGGGGGCAACAGTACCGGAAGATCGCGTCAGGACAGCAGTTGCCACGTTGAGTTTTTATATTTCGACTTTGGTTGTCGGGACTTATTTATTAACGCTTACAGAAAATGGCACTTTTATACAGATATTTTTTGAATCTGCTTCAGCACTAGGGACAGTCGGATTAAGTCTTGGTATTACAACCGCGCTAAGCGCTTTAGGTAAATTGGTTATTATTTTAATGATGTACATAGGTCGTGTTGGACCTCTTACGTTTGGCATGGCGTTATACGTTAAACCGGAAATTATTTTTGATGATGAGAAAAGCGATTTAGCGGTTTAGAAAATTTTACTTCAAAGTTCTCTCAAAATGCATAAAAAAGTTTACCTGAAAAATTTCGGTTGTCAGATGAATGTCCGTGATTCAGAGGTGATCTGCGGCCTTTTAAAAAAAGAAGGGCATAAGATCATTGAAGAGCCTAAAAATGCGGATATTGTGATTTTAAATACCTGTTCGGTGAGGCAGCACGCCGAAAACAAGGTATGGAGCGAGATCGGAAAGTTAGCCAAACAGCGCACAAAAATGGGGACAACTGTAAAAAAATGCGGGCAGACTATATTTTTACCGATTATCGGCCTTGTCGGTTGCATGGCGCAGAATTATAAGGAAAGGGCTTTCGAGCGTATGCCTGCAGTAGATTTTGTAGTTGGCCCTTCTGATATAGAAAAAATTCCGCAAATAATTAAAAAACTATCGACAAGCGGCCATAGCCTATCGACCCGTAACTTATTAGAGCGTAAAATATGGGAAACGGACGGGAGTATCCGGCCGGAAGAGGTATATTTCACCGGGTTTTACCAAGACAGAGAACACGTTTATATAGTGATATCCGAAGGTTGCTCTAATTATTGTTCTTATTGTATTGTGCCTTATGTCAGGGGGCCATTGCATGACCGCGGCCATAAAGATATACTTAAGGAAATAAAAATGGCAGTCGATAACGGTATTAAGAGAGTGACTTTATTAGGGCAGAATGTTTGCGCCTACAATCCGGGGCGCAGAGAGCGGGGCGCAGAGTGCAGAAAAGAAGTAGATTTTGTCCGGTTATTGTATATGGTCAATGAGATAAAGGAGCTGGAAGAGTTCAGTTTTGTCACTTCGCATCCTAAGGATACGCCTGTTGATTTATTTAGGGCGATGGCAGAGTTGAAAAAACTAAGGAAATACCTGCATCTGCCTGTCCAGTCCGGATCAGACAGGGTTTTGCAGTTGATGAACCGAGGATATAGCCGGGAATACTATTTTGATCTAGTTGATAAGTACCGTAAAATTGTAAAGAACGGCGCCTTGACAACGGATATCATTGTCGGTTTCCCGGGTGAAAACGAAGATGATTTTAAGGATACTTACGAGCTGGTCAAGCGAATAGAATTTAACGCGGCGTTCATCTTCAAATATTCTCCGCGGCCAAATACCAGAGCTGAAGGCCTTAAGGATGATGTGCCCAGAGAAGAGAAGGAAAGAAGGCACAGGGTTATATTGGAGTTACAAAAAGAGATATCCAAGAGGAAGAAATGTTAGAAATACAAGATAGATCCAAAATCCTAGATCCAAAATCAAAAATAAACACAAATATCAAATGTCAAAATTTAAAATTTCATTTTTGTTGTTTATCATTTAGGATCTGGGTTCTATTTGCCATTTGTCATTTGTCATTTGGATTTTTTAACAACGTTTCTGCCCTTGATTTTAACAACCTTAAAGTGAAATACCTGTCCGGTGATTATAAAGCTGCGATATCCGAAGGGGAAAAGATATTAGCCCAGGCCAAAGACCAGGATGGGCTCGACGAGCTATATTATATACTGGCTTTAAGTTATATGAAGGAAGGTAATTACCTGCGCGCATCAGATATTTTGAAATAATCATCGGTGAGCTTGGCGGCAGCCGCCTGGAAAACGAGGCGAGGCTAGGCTTGGGTGACGCCTATTTCTTAAGCCATGATTACGATCAGGCCCAAAAGCAATATTTGAAATTACTCGATAAAAGGTCATCCGCTAAATTCAAGGCCACTCTTTATTACCGTTTAAGCAAGATAGAGTATAAGAAAGGCGATGCGGAGAAAGCTAAAGAATACCTTGAGAAGATCCAGGAAGATTATCCGCTTAATTTAGACGTAAGGTCGAACGGGGATATCGAATTATCCGACCTGCCTTCTTTTTATTCTGTCCAGGTGGGTTCTTTCACTAAGCCGGCTAATGCCAGGGGCCTTTGCGATAAGCTGCTTGGCCAGGGGTATCCTGCCTATATAGAAGAAGCTTGCGGCAATGGAAAAAAGATCTACCGCGTAAGAGTAGGAAAATTGAACTCACTCCAAGAGGCGTGTTCTCTGGAAGATAAGTTATCGGGCGAAGGCCATCCCACAAAAATAGTCCCCTGAACGGATCAAGATGACAGTTTTTAACCGTTCCATCGAAAAAAAAGACCTGTTTGCGATACTGTTTGTTTTTACCCTGGCTTTATCCATTCGCATATTTTATCTTGCGGATTATAAAAAAAGCGAAGTTTACCCGGTATTCACTTATTCCGATGCCTGGGCTTACGCAGATTGGGGCAGGGATATCGCAAGCGGGGATTTAGCCGGGCATAAGGTATTCATGAAATGGCCTTTTTACGCGTATTTTTTGGGTTTGTTGTTCAGTTTATCGAAAAATAGCGTGCCCGCGGTTTATTTACTGCAATCAATATTAGGCGCGGCAAATTGTATCCTGGTGTACTTCATAGCGCTGCGCCTGTTTAATAGAAGAACGGCTTTTATCTCCGGCTTGGTCTGTGTATTTTACGGCTTATTCCTATTTTACGACGGGTTGCTTATTTATAACAGCCTCGCCTTGTTTTTGAATTCACTGTTATTTCTGCAGGTTTTACATATAAAGGATAATTTAAGCGCAAGGAATCTTTTTTGGACGGGTGTTTTTTTAGGCGTCTGCGCCATCACTCAGGCCGGGCTTATTATCTTCGGGGTATTGGCGCTATTATGGGTCCTTTACCAAAAAAAGGGCCCCTTAATAAATTTAACAAAGCCTTTTTTGTATTTTTTCGCGGGATTATCTTTGATCTTGGGGGCGGTTACTTTCAGGAATTACCTCGTAGGTAAAGACTTTGTCCTTATTTCTGCCAATACAGGCATAAACTTTTATTTAGGCAATAACCCTAAGGCCAGCGGCACATTCAGCTGCCCTCCGGAGATTGCCGCAAGCCAGGAAGGGATGTTTCGCGACGCCAGGGTGATCGCCAGGGCAGTTTTAAAGAAGGACCTTAAGGAATCGGAAGTCTCCCGTTTTTGGTTTCGAAAGTCGCTTTCTTTCATAAAAAGCAACCTGCCGGCATACCTGAAATTAGAATCAAAGAAGCTGTTCTATTTTTTTAACCCCCGGGAGTCCGTGCACGAGGCGGAATATTCTTATCTTTTTGATAAAATCCGGGTTTTTAAGGTGGCCTTTACGGATTTAACGTTTATTTTGCCTCTTGGCATTATGGGGATGTTTTTGGCTTTTAAAGATATTAAGCGGGCATTTTTGCTTTATCTGGAAATTTTTTCTTTTCTTTTGATTTCCCTGTTATTTTTTACGGCGGCAAGATACCGCGTGATCATAGTCCCTTTTCTGATCATATTCGCTTCCCTGGCGGTATGCGCCTTAGCGGAAGCGTTATTCAAAAGGCGCTACCTGCAATTTGCGAGGTTTTCTCTGCTGGTTATTTTTCTATGTATTTTTTTAAACAGCCGTTTCCTTATCGATAAATTCAGGCAGCCAAAAGGCGCCGTTACTGCTGATTTCGAGAGTCTTATGGCAAAAAGCCAGTTCTACCTATCCAAGGGCGATCCTCAGCAGGCGATAAAATATACGCGGCTTGCCTGTTTAAAGCAGCCGATGAGCCATTATTGCGTAGTAAGTTTAGGCGCAATATATTATAGTATGGGCGATTTTAAGGCGGCGGAGGAGAAATTCAAGGAAGCCCTGGGTATTTTTGATCTTTCCGTAGATGCTTATTATAATTTAGGCGTGCTTTATAATGAACAGGGCCGTTTTGTCGATGCCAAAGAAGCCTTGGAACAGGCGCTTTATTTAGACCCTCAGGATATAGGCGCTCATTTTGAGTTAGGCAAGGCCTATAAGGCGATCGGTAAGGCCGAGGCAGCAAGGAATGAATTAAATCTAGTCTTGAATAAGCTTAGCCGTTGGCGCAAAAAAGAAAGAGAAGATGTGCAAAAAGAACTGGATTCTTTATTATGAAGAAGAAGATAATATTCTTAGTCGGGCCTACCGCGATAGGGAAGAGCGAGGCCGCGGTATGGCTGGCTAAAAAATTAAAAGCGGAGATCATCTCCTGCGATTCCATGCAGGTATATAAAGGTATGGATATTTTGACTTCTCAGCCAGCTGTCTTATTCAGAAAGAAGGCCAGGCATCATTTATTTAGGATAATATCTGCCGTCAGGGAATATGACGTGGCCCGCTACCGCAGTGCCGCGCTTAAGAAAATCAAGGAGATACACAAAAAAGGCAATGTCCCTTTGTTTGTAGGCGGCACAGGCCTTTATATGACGATTTTAGTCGAGGGGATATTCCGGTCTAAGGCTCAAAATGCCACTGTCCGCAAGGATCTGTATCGGCAAGCGCAAGAAAAAGGTAGCCAATATTTATATGAGAGGCTTAAAAAAATTGATCCCGAGGCAGCTGTCAAGATCCATCCGAATGACCTCAGGCGCCTGGTCAGGGCGCTGGAAGTATATTTAGTCAGCGGCAAACCTATATCTTCTCTGCAGAAGGAAAGGCGCGGGCTTTATTCTGATTACGATGTCAGGATATTCTGCCTGGATATGCAAAGAGACAGGTTATACGGCAGGATAGAGAAGCGTATCGATAAAATGTTCAGGCAGGGGCTGCTTAAGGAAGCAAAGAGGCTTTTGAGGCTTAAGCTTAGTAAGACCGCTTCTTGCGCCATTGGCATAAAAGAGATAAGGGGTTATTT
>JAFGET010000116.1 GCA_016931435.1 Candidatus Omnitrophota bacterium | reverse complement strand
GCGCTTGAGGCGCGCAACACCTTCTTTGTTTCGTTGCTTTGGCTGACCAACTCTATCTCTTTCTCTCCTTTTTCTCCTTTATCCTTTGAATCTTTGACTAAAGAAATAAGCTGTTCCTCTTTCAAATTCTCCACGATGGACTTACCGACCATATCTTTTCTCTGGGTCCCCAGGAGTTTTTCCGCGGCAGGATTCATCATGATCACCTTACCCTTGGCGTCTAAAACAACCAGCCCTTCGGCAATATTTCTTATTACCGCATCCGTATCCCTTTTTTCGGCAAGAGCCTTATTATATTTTTTCCATGCAACTTCTTCGCTTTGGATCTTCTGTTCGATGATATTATTATATTTCCTGCTCAGTTCCTGCTGCGTGGTAACTACCCTACGCTCCAACTCCCTGCCGAAGATATCCGCAACGGAATCCGCAGCGACCTGGGCGTCCTGGTTACTTGCGGCAAATTTGCTTATTTCTTTATAGAGGTTGTGCCTTAAAAAGGCATCTTTAGCGGCATCAAATACGGGATGTTCTTCTCTTGAAGACCCGGAATTAGGAGATATGGAGATTTTTTTAGAGAGCCTGGCAAGGTTTATCAATAAAAAAGCGATAACCAGCCCGATAAAAGCGGATACTATGTATACTGCGAGATTTGAAGACATCTTTCTTGATTGGATAATACCACAGATACTTTAAATGCTCAAGAAATTAATGCAGCCGATAAAGCAGATTTAAGCCCTTAAGCGTCAGATCTTCATCGACTACATCAAGACAACGGCAATACCTTGATATTAATCTGATATTGCCTCCGGTGCCGATCACCTTCGCCTGAGAAGATAACCTATCTTTAATACGTTGGCATAATATGTCGGCCGATGCCGCAAACCCGTAGACTGCACCTGCCAACATACTGCTTTTGGTATCCCTGCCTATGAACTCGCGGGGTCGGCGTAGCTTGACCTTAGGAAGCAAAGCCGCGCGCATGGATAATATATCCAAAGAAGCCTGCAATCCGGGTAAAATCAACCCGCCTAAATAAGCTTTTCTTCTGCTGACACAATCAAAGGTTATTGCGGTGCCAAAGTCTATTGCGATAAGTGGAGCGCCGTAAAATTCGATTGCCGCATAAGCATTTACCAGGCGGTCTTGCCCCACCTGAGCGGGCCTACGGTAAAAGTTCTTTAAAGGGACCTTTATATCCCTGCCTACCATATATGAAGAACCCGGTAATCTTGGATTTAAAATCTCCCGCAATAATCCTGTTTTCTCAGGCGCTACGCTGCAGATAATAGCTTCCTTGACCCCATAGCGCTTCACTATTACGCCAAGATGGCGCGCCTGAGCCCTCTTTAAGCTAATAAACGCGCGCCTTAATATAAGACGCCTTGCGTCAAATACTCCCAGGTTAATATTGGTGTTTCCTATATCAATGGCTAATAGCATAAGAAAAAAGATAGTTAAGAAAAGCGTAACGTAAAATCCACCCTATAGCGCCGCTTGATCTAACCTTTGCCTTTTTGGCTCTGATTTTTAAGCTTATTTAATTCTTTCAACTTGTCCCTTAATTGCGCGGCTTTTTCAAACTGCAAATTCCGCGCGGCAAGCTCCATTTCGTACTCAAGCTCCGCCATAAAATCTTTCAGCTCATACTCTTGGCGGTCCTGCCCGGTGAGGCCGATGACCATCTCTTGCGACTCAGCCAGATCCTCTATGCCTTGGCGGATTGACTTACGGATCGAGCGCGGAGTGATCTTGTGTTTCCTGTTAAACTCAAGCTGGATCTTACGCCTGCGGTTACTTTCTGAAATCGCCTTCTTCATAGAGCCTGTAATAGAATCCGCGTACATGATAACTTCGCCGTTTACATTACGCGCTGCCCTGCCGGCAACCTGGATCAAAGAAGTAGCTGAACGCAAAAAACCTTCTTTATCCGCATCCAATATGGCGACCAAAGAGACCTCCGGCAGGTCCAACCCTTCCCTGAGAAGATTGATGCCTACCAGGCAATCAAATTCCTGCTGCCTTAACTTTCTCAATATCTGCGAGCGTTCGATAGTCTGGATATCGGAATGTAAATATTTTACCTTTAATCCTTTTTCCTGCAGATAAGCCGTAAGGTCTTCTGCCATCCTTTTAGTAAGCGTGGTAACTAAAGTGCGCTCGTTCCTTTCCGCGCGCTTCTTTACTTCAAGTATCAAATCTTCTACTTGTCCGCGCGTCGGCCTGACCATAATATTTGGGTCCAGGAGGCCCGTGGGACGGATGACCTGTTCGGCGGTGACCCCGGCGCATTTTTTGATCTCGTAATCCGCGGGCGTTGCGGAAACAAAGACAATTTGTTTAACAATCTTCTCAAACTCGTCAAATTTCAAAGGGCGGTTATCCAGGCAAGAAGGTAACCTGAAACCATGCTCGACTAATACCGTTTTTCTCGCCTTATCGCCCTCATACATACCCCTTAGCTGAGGGACGGTCGCGTGAGACTCGTCAATTATGACTAAGAAATCATCGGGAAAATAATCGATCAAACAATAAGGCCTCTGGCCGCTGCCTCGACCAGAAAGGTGCCGGGAATAATTTTCAATACCATGGCAATAACCGACCTCCTTGAGCATCTCCATATCATAACTTGTGCGTGAGGCTAAGCGCTGGGCTTCCAATAATTTATTCCTGCTTTTTAAAACCTCCAACTGGCGGTCCAATTCCTGCTTTATAGATTGAAGCGCTTCTTCTATCCTGCTTTCGGAAACCATAAAATGCTTGGCCGGATAAATCGCTGCTTTCTCCAATATACATAATACCTCTGCGCTAACCGGGTCTATCTCGGATATTTTTTCTACTTTATCCCGGAAAAACTCAATACGTAAAGCCTTCTGTTGATAAGCAGGGTAGACCTCCAGCACATCACCCCTTACCCTGAGCCTGCCGCGTATAAATTCGTAATCATTACGCTCATATTGGATCTGAACAAGCTTCAGTATTATCTCATCGCGGCTTATTTTTTCGCCTTTACTTAAGACTACAAGCTTCTCTTTATAGTCGTTAGGCGAACCAAGGTTGTAAATGCAGGATACTGAAGAAATTATCACGACATCCCGACGCGACATCAAAAAACTGGTAGAGGAAAGCCTCAAACGGTCTAACCTATCGTTTATGGAAGCGTCTTTTTCTATATAGGTATCCGTGGAAGGTATATAAGCCTCGGGTTGATAATAATCGTAATAGCTGACAAAATACTCTACGGCGTTTTCGGGGAAAAAATCCTTGAATTCGGAATAGAGTTGCGCGGCTAAGGTCTTGTTATGAGAAATCACCAAAGCGGGAAGGCCGATCCGCCGGATCACATGCGCCAGGGTAAAAGTCTTTCCTGAACCGGTAGCCCCTAAAAGCACCTGGTGCCTCTTCCCCCTCAGGATAGAGGAGCAAAGCTTACTTATCGCTTCCGGCTGATCTCCGCAAGGGCGTAGCTTAGTATGTAATTTAAAAAGCATGGCGCTTTGTCAAGGCTATTCTGGGCAGCACACCCCGGTTGAATGAGCGAAGACTGATTGAACAAGGAGTTAGAAACCGTATTTTTTACAGAGCCCGATCAAACTATCCACGGAACCCCTATCTTCCATCTCGCCTAATGCAAAAATGCAATTAGCTACCATATCGGTATCCTCGTCTGAAAGTGACTCTCTTAAAGCCGGAAGGCAAGCCTCCTCTTTAAACGCAGAAATTATAAACGGGGCATCTTCATATAAAGGACTGTGTTTATCCTTTAGTGCAGAATTAAGAAAAACAGCTAAGTTTTTATTATTTATCTTATACTCCAGGCACATATTTTCCTCTAATAGCTTATTATTTTTAACAGCGCCGCCAGCGAAATCCGTAAACTCCGGATTCAATCTGGCTAATATCAAAGCAGCCTGCCTGCGTTCATAACTTTCCGTGTCAACGGATGAAATCACTTCTAAAATAACCGGTAATATATCTAATTCCCTGAGGTAAACCAAAGCGGAATAAGAACTTAACCTGACCAAGGGCTCCTCGTCATAGGCCTCCTTCCAAAATAGTTTGATATTAGACCGATCACCCAAGAAACCCAAGGATTCTTTTGCGGCAATTCGCACTTGTACACTATCGTCCTTCAATTTGTTTTTTAAAGACGCGACTGCGCCTTTAGCATTTATCTTAGCTATAGCCCGGCAAGAAGCCTGGCGTATTTTCGGGTTTTTACTTTTCAAAAGCCTGGTGATATATTCGTTGGCTTGCGAGAATTTAGTTTCCGCGAATAAATCTATTATAGCCAGGCACACGTCGTCATCTTTTTCTTTTTTTAGAAGCTCGAGTGCCAAAGGCAGGTATTTCTGGTTGTAATATTCTAAAAGGCCTACTGCTTCAGACCTGACCCATGGGTCAGGAGACTCCAATAATGCCAATAATTCTTTTTCCGCGGGCGGAAAACCTAATTTAATCAAAGCGGTAAGAGCCGAGATCTTAAGGGACGGATCTTTATCAGCCAGCATATCTTTTAAAGAGGAAGAGAACTTCTTATCTTTCAAATTTCCCAGCGCAAAGAGAGCGCTGTTTTTTATAAGATCATGCTCGCTGACCAAGCCCTGCAGGAAGACCTGTTCAGCTTTAGGGTCGGCGATCTTACCCAGGGCCTCTAAGGCAGTGCTTGTGATCAAGATCTTATCGCGCACATCAACTTCCTCAACAGCTAAAACCGAAGAAATATACGCCGCGCCAAACAATACCAAAGCCAAAATAAAAGCCAGAGTTTTTTTCATCCTAGCCCCCTTTTTTTAAGATCTTTTTTATTTCCAAAGACATATCTAAAGACACGATATCTTTAGTAAGCGTCCCTAAAGATATGGAATCAACCCCGCAAGAGGCAAAAGAACGGATATTTTTGATATCGATATTACCTGAGACTTCCAAAAGTGGATACCTGCCTTTCCTTAATGATACAGCTTTTCTGACATCGCTTCTACTCATATTATCCAGCATAATAATATCGGGTTTTCCGGAAAGCGCATCCTTAAATTGCGCCAGATCGTCGACTTCTATTTCTATCTTCGTTGT
>JAFGET010000115.1 GCA_016931435.1 Candidatus Omnitrophota bacterium | reverse complement strand
TTTAAAATTTTGCGCAGCATATTGACGAACCCGTAAACGGCGTTAGTCGGCTGCCCGAAAGAGGTAGAGAGGCCCCCTAAAGCATAAAATGCCCGATAACAAAAAGCGGTGGCATCCACTAGATACAAACAATCCTCTTGCATGGATTATGAAAAAATAAGGAGTGGGTTAGACTTACCTGGATCTTAACTTGAAGGTAAATCTATTGTAAAATTGTTTTTCGAATATTATCTACAAACTCACGGATTTCGGAGCTGGAGGAATCTAAATACTCTGCTACGGTAGCCTCCCTCAAAGCAACGACATATTCACCCTTGGAAAAGTTGTCTTTGGCGCGCGCTAAGTATTCCAATGCCTTCTCGGTATTATCGTTTCTCTCATACAGCTCTTCTTCCTGCGGAGGAACCGGCTCGTAAAAAGCAGTGGAGATTATTTCTCTTGGTTCCTGATAATCTTCAAGCGTCTTTTCTTCTGCCTCATAAAACTCCTCATCCGATATCTGCATTGCCGCGATATTCTTCTGATATTGTGCGCCTATACTGCTGTAAGCTTCGGGGTATATCCGCGCTATCTCTTCCAGCCTGCTGCGCGCTAATTCTGCCCAGTAATCATGTACATCTGTCCCTAAACTGGCTCTTTTTACCCAATTAGGAATAGCCTGGACGTAATCCTTTTGCGCTTCAAAAAGAAGGGCCAGATTAGTATAACTGTAGGGGTAATCAGGGGCTATTTCTACCGCCTTTAAATACATATACTTGGCCTGCTCAAGCTGGCCTTTTGCTTCAAGAATAATCCCTATGTCGTTATAGGCTTCGGGGAAATTGGAGTCAATGATTATCGCTTTTTGATAACAGGCAAGGGCTTCCTCGATATTGCCTTCTTCCTGCGCTTCTAATCCCTGTTGGCGGTAGTCTTGGGCTTCCCTGTTTACTTGTGCCTGCGCGCAGAACGGAAAAATATAAAAAACAAAACCACAGATTAATATTAAAAATAAAGGGGAATATTCCGCGGGGCCTTTTGACATTCTGACTTTGTATACCGTAAGTATTATAGGAAAAAAACCCAAAAAATCAAGAGAAATCCGTCCTAAAAACCGGTCTCTTTGTTGGGAATTACGCGGAGGAATAGGTCAGCGGTTTTTAAAAACCTTGGAACTTATAGCCTACAGGAAAAAAGGTTGCCTGCTTAACTCTATTATTAATAGCAAGTTACCTTATCCTTATCATTTAGTTTAGCATAACAAAACAAATCAATTTGTCAATTATTTTTTTTGTTTTATTCCAGGCTATAAAAAGATATCGAACGCCTGATCATAATCTTTTGGCTTATATTACGCTCATACCAAAGGCGGCATCTGAAGAACAGGATGCTTTACTTTCTCTAAATATGCCAGCAGCTCATCGCTTGAGGTAGCCGTGGATTCGTCTGCGATTTTATCAATAAAATCCGGTATCCCTAGATCCTCTGCGCGCTTCTTTAGCTTTTCACCCAGTAATTCTTTTAATTCCTTAGGCATCCAGACCAGGCGTTTCAATCCGCCTTCCGCAGAGATAAATTTATTACTTACAATATAAAGTTTCCCCACCCCTAAAAAACCGGGAGTCTGCACACCTCCGCCTACCGAACCGGCTAGAGTGGTAAAAGTCATGCCGCAGGGGGTCATTCCGGCGTAATCACGGTGCACTACCATTACCCCGTTTGCCTCCGGGATAATCGCTAAAATACACTCAAAACATCCGCAGGAAGACTGAGGCGCCTCCATAAGCGAGTACATACTTACTTTATCGATAGCTTTATTGGATTTATTATAGACAAACTCATTTATATTCTTCCATTGCCCCAATTTCGCATCTAACAACTGGCCTTTAAGTATGGGCTGATTCGGCCCGGTGGGAGTTATCTCATGAGAGGCTTTCCCGTCAAGCCAGGAATACGCCCCGCATAACCCTAAACGTTCGGGAGTAATAACGCAGACGTGATTAGGGGCGAAGCTCTGGCAAAGCATACAGCTATAAAAAGTATCTACACTCTCATCGGTCATCCCGCTGATACGCGCATCGCGTTCATCAAATACCTTTTTTACTGCGGATAGCAATCCATCTACCTCTTCGGCTTTCGTATACAATTTAACCTGCACCTTATCTACGATAGCGCCATACTCCTGATGCAGCATCGCATGCAGGATAACGCCGATGTGCTTTAAACGGAAACCTTTATTAAAAGCATCCAGGGATACCCTGATCCAGTTCATATCGCGCTGGCCGATATGCATCAAGCCCATGGCATAATTTGTAAAACGATGGATTTGCCTCTCTAAAATAGGCTCAAAATCCTTTTGCATCTTGCGCCCCGCTACCTCCACCACAATAGCCAGAGGCATGGATTTTTTGTCTTTATCCAGCTTATCTATGTCGGGGCCGATAAGCTCTATCTTCGCGTCTTCAACCTCATCTGATTTCTTGGTAGTCAGGTATTCAAAGGCGGTACTTGCCTTGCCGCCGAATTCTACATAAAGGTTTTCCTTCCGTACCCTTTCACCCTCAAATGCCGCCGCATAAGCAACCGGAACAGCAATATTAGTGACTCTTACTTTAACCCCCCTTACTTCAATGCAGCGGGGGACGATTTTTTTATAATCCAATTCCTTGACTAAGGCCTCATAAGTAGTAATACCTGAGGGTTTGATTTCCGGGATATCCGTATCGGCAATAATGGGAAAGCCCATATTGATAGCTCCGGCTCCGGTAGCGTATTTTATATCGTCTAACTCTCCCAATACCAAACCAAAAGCAAAAACCCTTTCTTTAGTGTATAAAAGGCATTTTTGCGCCTGGCCGGATTTTAACCCTCCGAAAGTAAGCGCCGAGCGTATCGCCCAATTTAAAGGATAGATCCCAGATATGGTATCACGCCCGTAAG
>JAFGET010000114.1 GCA_016931435.1 Candidatus Omnitrophota bacterium | reverse complement strand
ATAAACCAGCAATCCAGCCAGGAGAATAATTTTACCGATACCCAGGAAGATAAAAAGAACAGTGACCCTGTAGAAAAGACCGAATATCACACAGACCCGGCAGTAATTACCGGGGATTTTGACAAAGACGGCATATTAGATGATGTGGATACCGATGATGACAACGACGGCTTGCTAGATGCGCATGAAACACAACAGGGCTCAAATACTCAGGATACTGATTCCGATAATGACGGCGCTTATCATTTCCCGTCAGACCCTGCCAGCGCCGCAATCGACGATTTTTACGACGCCTTTCCCAATCAGGCTGACAATTCAGCTGACCCTCTGGTGTTTGGCTTAAGAAGCCACGCGCGCGATTCCAGGGAAACGATCATCAGGAGTTATAACATCGAATCTGATGTGCGCTCAGAGATCCTGGAATTAGTCAGCGAAACCCGCGAACGGCAAAGAGACGCTATTGTTGACAGCATAACCGACGCCCAGATACATAAGGTATTGACGGATGTAAACGGCTATCGCGTAAGGATGGAAGAGTATATCTTTAGGCCCACAGATAGAAAGATCGTCTGCCTGAATCTTTGTTTGCGCACCGCTGAAGCAGGAGACTTAAGGGGGGTGACCTCTTTGTGGTTTGAGGTAGAATTTGCGCAAGCCATAAACAGCCTGCCTTTTGAAACCATAAAAGACTTTGACTGGGATACATTTTTCTCCTGCCCTGACGCTGTTGCGTATGCTTCCGAACCAGCGTATTATCCTGCTAACGCTTTCATGGAATTCAAAAATCCCCACGGCACTACCGTTAGATTTAACCGGGATTTTGACGATACGATCTATTATGAGAGCTATTCCGGTTATTGGTACCAGACCATTATCAGCAACACCATTTCGCGTAATGGCGGCACTGGCTTAGGCATTAATATATTGCCGGGAGTAATGGGAAACCCCTGCACTTTCTATTTCTGGAACGGCGAAGCAGCATATTATGCCGCCGTCAAGGTGCATCATATTAACGAGAGCGGACAATTGGTAGGAGAACCCTTTAGCGTGCTTGATATATTTGACGATGTTGTAAGCGGAGGCGACTTCGACGCCGTAGGCAACTTTTACGATATACAGATTTGGGCTCCGGATGAGCCGTGGGAAACGCTTCCGTCAATAACCGGGACTCCCGACTTTGACTTAGTATATATGCCTCCGGGAGATGTCCCTGAATATCCGTAAAATCCAGCCTTATTACATAATAAAAAAGGGCGCGAATCGCGCCCTTTTTTATTGCTTTATGAATATTAATACACTAGAAATCTATCCCTAGGCCCGCCTCTATACGGTAAGCATCGTAGGTATAACGATAGTATGCCTGGTAATCCTGGTTAGAACGTACCCAGGTATAAGAATACTTAAGCAGCGCATCCAGGTTTTTGTTGATGGGCACCGCGAGTGAAGAAAAAACAGAATGCTCGCGGTCTTTTTGTCTTTTATTTGAATACCCTCCGTCAACACTCTGGACTTTACGGTTTTCATAGTCCCTATAAGCAAAGGTATAACCTGCTTTAAATTTTACCTCTTTCTTTTCTCCCAGGGAATAGCTGTATTCAAAAGAGGGAGTTAAAGTATTTTTATGATAGACGTAGAAATCTTTTGTAAATGCATCGTCGGATAAAGATACGGTATCTTGGCTGTCATAAAAATCGAGGTTACTGGTATTATAAGTATAGCTATTATCCAGAGAAAAAAGCAGCCCCTTGGCGAGGATCTTGCTTAATCCGTAATCGATATTCAGGACGTAATCCTTTCTGCGCTTGTCCGTATTCAGCGTGCCGTCTTCTTCAATAGTATACTTATCCGTGAAGTATTTGACTAAAAAGTAAGGCTTTAGGTAAAGACGGCTTCCGTCGGCATAGATATGATTGAACCCCGCGATATATTTATATCCTAAATAATCCTTTTCTCTTCTTTCGGGCGGGGCAGGGGAGGTGCTTGACAGGAGCGTGGAAAAATTCGGATAACGCCTGCGGTAATACTCGAACTTTACGCTGTATTCCTGCTGGTACCCCTGGCCTTTCTTTTTGTGACGCACATCAAACGCCCATCCTGCATCCTGATAATCGTATAAACCCTTTCCCCAGTTTTCATCGCGGGTCTCCTTATTGTAACTCCAGGTGCCCAGGGCAGTCGCCTTGGCATACCAGTTTGGCTTGAATTCCTTGCGTAACGATAAAACCGCGTTCTGCACGAAATAGACCGTGCTTAAGTGATTACCTTCATCTTCGGGTAAATACTGCCGTATTTTCTCAAACTGGACGGTGTAAAGCGGGATCAAAAAAAGCGTTTTATCGAGTTTTACGACCGGAGAATAATAGCCGTTGATATCGTATCCCGAAATAGGGTTTCCGCGCTTGACCGAAGAATATGAATCTAATAATTCAAAATGCCCGATATGGGTCACTTGCGCGCAAAAGGCGGGAAGGATAAATGCAAAAAAAGTTAACACGATGAGCAAAATGATCTTCTTCATTTTTTTACCCCTTCTTCATGCAATGTTGCCTTATCGTTTCTGATATAGTATAAAGGTTTTTCTACCTTTTGTATAGTATAATTTTTGTTTAAAAAATCCTTCAGGGATTGAAATTCTTCGTCTCTGAGGATCTTAAGTTGCAGCATATCTATAAGAAGATATTTGCGGTAAAACATATAGGATATCGCCGCCGGCTTTAAGGCCATGATATATTTAGCTATGTTTTTACGCCGGATGTCGCTTCTTACCACAGGAAAACCCCCGGCGAGGACATACTCCCAGCTTGAGTAAAGCCTGGTGGCATCATGGCAAAATACGGGATGCCAGGGCAAGATCAACATGCAGGTATCGTCCTTGCAATAATCCAAAAGCTGCCCTATGCCCTTTTTGTCCACGCTGAAATCTCTGTACCTGTGGAACCTGGTCTCGGTGATATTCGGCACGAGTAATATACTACAACAAACACCCCAGGCTAAGGATCTCAAGCGTAAAGAAGTGACCTTTTCAAAGATCAGGCTGGCCCCCGAACCGCTTATCAAAACAGCGCAGATAAAATACCACATCCCCAGATAATAACCGCCGGCAGGAAATACTATGCCTGTCAACGAATTAACCGAGCACAGGCAAAAAGCAACAAGCAGAACCAGCGCTTTATAATCATGGTGCGCCCGGTAACGCCTGAATAATACCAGCGCAGACCACACAGAGAAAAGGATGACCACTAAAGGTAAAACTACGGAGATAACCAGTAATCCTTTATTAAATTCAAAGACCCAATAGGTGAATTCGTCAAAGATCCTATTTTTATTCAGGTAAAACAAAAGCGGGGAAAAGCTTATGATCACCGATGAAATATAGACCAATAATTTACGCCTGTAAAAAATAGGCCTTTCTAATAATAAGACCAGGACAGGAAGTAAAGGCATCAGGTATTGTTTGCAGGTAAAAGAAAAAGCTAACCCGAAAGATAAGCCCCCCAATAGGCAAGGGTAGACCTTTCTTCCGTCCATCTTAAGCGTAAAATAAATACCTCCCAGGTAAAAAAACATCATGAAGAGGTCGGGCCTAAGCCAAAGATATTCGCCCCAAATAGCAAAATTCAAAATAATGAAAAGGTACCAGGAGGGCTTTGCCTTTTCTCCCCAGGTCTTTTTTGCCAACTGCCAGCCGATAAAAAGGTTGATCGAAAATATCCCGAGGCAAAATAAACGGCTTAATTCAAATACCCACACCGAAGGTTTAAGGAGCGCTATGACTGGGGCCAGGGATAACCAGATAAGAGGAGAGTGGTGCTGCCAGAAATCGCGAAAAGGGACCATCCCCTGAGAGATCATCCAGGCGCAATGCAGGTGCTCGGATTCATCCGCATCTATACCCACCAGCCTCCACCAGATAAAAAAAAGCAGCAGGTTTATTATAATAAAAGGCCGGAGATCGATCTCATTTTTTTTCTTAAAAGAACGCAAAAACCAGAAACCGCTCAGCGCAGAGATAAATAAAAACAGCAGCAAGTTACTAAAGGATTTGAAATTGAATATCAGCTCTACCATATTTATTCCGCCTTGCTATCTTCTAATTCCTCGTGGTAGGCCTGGTCGGTATTGATATCCCATAAGTTATTATCGGCGCCAAGGATATTTTCCGCGGCTAAAAATCCGGTCAATACCGAATGGTCCATATTATTATAACGGAATATCCCGGCCCTTCCTATACAATAAAGATTATCGAATCCGCTTAAAAAAGACCTTACCTTATTTAAATCCTGTTCATAACCTTTTTTATAGACCGGGTAAGCCATGGGCACACGAAGGACAAAAGAATCGACGATATCTTCACGCCGGGCGATATTTAATCTTTCCAGCTCGCAGGAAGCCTGTTCTATTATTAAGATATTATTTTGTCGCCACAACCGGTCTCCTTCGCTGCAAAAATACTCCATCCCCAGCGTTGTCTTATCATCGCTGCCTATCATTTCGGGGCTCCAGTTCTTATAATTCTGGATGCGGCAGACCCCGAAAGCTTCATCCTGGATATAAAGCCAGTTATCCTTAAACAGCTCTTTTCGTTTCAAAACAAGATAAACCATGACCAGGCTGCGGTAAGTAAGGCTTGCGCAGGCCTTGATTATCTCTTGCGGAGGCCGGGGGTTCATCCTTAATACCAACAGGCTTACGGGCATGCTGGAGCAAAAATGCCCGCCTTCAAATTCGGATAAGCTTTTTTCTTTTATGTTTTCGCATT
>JAFGET010000113.1 GCA_016931435.1 Candidatus Omnitrophota bacterium | reverse complement strand
CTTCCGGCTTCGCCCCGAGAAAAACAGCTAAAGCCTGCCGGGAAACTTCCATGGCTTTCTTTGCCTGCTGTCCGAACGAATGGATGCTTGAGGGGTTGCCGAATTTTTCAAAAAAGTAAGGCTGCATCGCTTTAATCACTTCGGGGTCAGTGGGAGTGGTAGCGGCATAATCCAGATATATACTTTTCATAGATAAAGCTCCTTACGCTGCAGGTTTACGCCTGCAGTGTCTTGCCGAAAGATCCCCCGCATATAAAAGCGGGGCGTTCATGCTTCCTGCGCGGTAACCTTCAAGGTCAACGGTGATATAATCGTAACCCAAACATTTAAGTCTTTTTGATATCCCTGCGCGTTTTGAAATCAAGCGCGGGATATCGCCTTTATTCACTTCAATCCGGCAGAGGCGGCCATAGTGCCTTAAGCGCACCTGCTTAAAACCCAATCCTTTTAAAAAGGCCTCCGCTTTTCCAATACGCCGAAGAAGCGGCTTTGATATCTTGCTTCCGTAAGGGATGCGCGAGGCAAGGCATGCCAACGCCGGTTTATCCCATGTAGCCAGCCCAATTTTTTTACTTAACCGCCTGATCTCATTTTTACTCAAGCCTGCTTCCTGTAAAGGCGAGCGCACCCCTTCTTCTTCTTTGGCTTTATCCCCCGGACGAAAGTCATTTTTATCGGAGAGATTGCTTGCGTCTATCACAAAACCTATTCTTTCTGCCTTTGCTATCTTATTCAGGGAGCCGAAAAGTTCTTTCTTGCAAAAATAACAACGGTTGGAAGGATTAGAGGAGAATTTTTTATTATTTAGTTCGCGCGTTGTGATTATTTTATGCCTTACGCCCAAAGCTCCGGCAATAACTTTGGCAGAAGCTAATTCTTCCTTCGGGTATGTATCGGAACAGGCAGTGACCGCCAGGATCCTGTCTTTGGGTAAAGCCAAAGAAGCTGCCTTCAGCAAAAAAGCGCTGTCTACTCCCGCGGAAAAAGCGACGAGCACAGAACGCATCCGGAAAAGGATCTTTTTTAGTCTGACAAATTTTTGCCGCGGGTTCATCCTAAAAGTGCACTTCCATGGCGCGGGTAGGGCATACTTTCACGCAGAGTTCGCAGGCGATACATTTATTATCGTAAAAATGCACCTTGCGGGTGATGGAATCCACGACCAGCGCACCAGAGGGGCATATCGGCACACATAAGCCGCAATCGGTGCATTTGCTTTCGTTGCGTATGACATCCTGGCTTAAAGGCTGGATCTTCACCCCGCAGGACGCAAGGTAAGCGATACCTTTATTGAAGTTTTCATCCTCGCCCGATAATTCCAGGACCATCAGGCCTTCCTCCTGGGGCGTCACATAAGCCTTGAGGATATTAAACTGAAGGCCGTATTCCTTGACCAGCTTATAAACGATGGGCTGGTCCACCAGCCGGTGGGGAAAATGCAGGACTATTCTCTTTGAAATCATATTGCCACGACCTCTTTTATTTCGGGGACCTCTTCTTTTAAGACTTTCTCGATGCCCATTTTCAAGGTCATCTGGCTCATAGGGCAGCTGCCGCAGGCGCCGGTAAGCCTCAATTTCACGATGCCCTGATCGGTGACCTCGACTAATTCTACGTTACCGCCGTCGGCAGCAAGCATGGGGCGGATCTTTTTAAGCGCCTCTTCGACCTTATCTTTCATTGTAACCCTCCTTTAAAAAACCAGTTAACATTGTACCATCTTAATTTTAAGCCCGCAAACTATTTTGCGCCGGAGATTCAATTTTTATAGTCTTCCCGGGTGATGCCTTCAAGCGCTTTTTTAAGCGCCTTTAGCCTTTTGGCCAAGGATTTTGCCATATCGGGCAGGTTATCTATCCCGAAAATCAAAATACAAATAAGCGCGATCAGTAACAGTTCCGGCCACCCTACCCCTAAGACGTTCATAAAGACCCCCGCTTTTTTTGATCATTGTAACACGGGTCTTAAATAAATTAAAGACTTTAATTCAGGTATCGCCGATGTTAAAATAAGGCTATGTCTAGAAGCGCGGCTTTCGCTTTTATCTTAAGAGGCTTCATCTGCCTTACTGTCCAGACATTGGTAATCCGGGAATTCCTGGTCGGCTTCTTTGGCAATGAGCTTAGTATCGGAATAATCTTAAGCAATTGGATAATCCTGGAGGCCTCAGGCAGCCTCTTTTACGGCAGGTTCTGCCGCAAGATAAAAAATCCGTCAAGCGCCTACGCCTTGCTGCAGGCCTTGACAAGCATATACCTTCCTTTCTCCATACTGCTTATCCGCAATATAAAAAATTTACCCGGGTTCTTATACGGAGAAGGCCTGGGGCTATCGGCTATTTTTTTAAGTTCTCTGGCTATCCTCTTTCCTCTAAGTTTTTTAGACGGAGCGCAGTTTCCGCTTGCCTGCCGCATATCTTCGGATATCAAAAAGCTTAAAAAGCAGGCTGCCGGGACAGTCTATATACAGGAGGCGATCGGTTTTATCATCGCCGGGCCGGTATCGGTATACCTTTTTATTACCCGGCTCGATTCTTTTTCCGTGGCCTTTATTTTGGGCCTGCTTAATGCCGCCTCCGCTTACGCCTTGCTTAAAGCCTCAAAAGAAAACAGCCGGTCAAAAAAATACCTATCCGTTATTGTGGCGGCCTTATTTTTTGCTTTTGCAGTTTCGCTTTTTGGCGCATCCCAAAAACTGCACAGGTTCTCCCTGAAAATGCAATGGCGCGGCCAAAAGATACTATCCTACAAGAACTCTTATTACGGCAATATCGCTTTAACGGAAAAAGACGGCCAGCTTGTATTTTATAACGACGGGATACCTGTCATTACTACCCCTTCCCCAAAGACAAGCTCCATCGAAGACCTGGCGCACTTTACGATGCTTTGCCACCCCGCGCCTAAAAATGTCCTGCTTTTATGCGGGGGCGCCGGCGGATTGATAAAAGAAGTGCTAAAATACCCCGTTACAAAGGCCACCTACGCTGAACTCGACCCGCTTTTAATAAAAACCCTTAAAGATAGCGGCTCTTCGCTGGTCCTCGAAGAGTTAAACGACAGCCGGGTAGATATCCGGCTCATCGACGCAAGGCGCCTGGTAAAAAGCCTGCCGCAAAAGTATGAGGTGATCATCCTGAACCTGCCCGGGCCTTCCAATCTACAATTAAACCGTTTTTTTACCCGGGAATTCTTTTTAGAAATAAAATCCGCGCTTTCGGAAAAAGGGATTTTCGCTTTTTTCCTGCCCGGCTCCCTAAGCTACCTTGACCCGTCGCTGCGCAAATTAAACAGCTCTGTTTTAAATGCGGCCGAAGGCATACTTTCGGTAAGGGTTATCCCCGGAGAGAGCAATCTCTACCTGTTGGCAAAAGATAGAATCGAACCGGAGGCGCAAATACTGGCGCGGCGGCTTAAAGAATACGGGATATCAACCCGGGCCGTAAACGGCCCTTACATAAAAGACAGGCTTAGCCCGGATAAGCTGAAATGGTTCGACCGTTCCTTAAAAGAATACCGAAGGATAAGAAAGAACGAAGACCTTCTGCCTATAGCTACTTTTTACAGCTTGGCCTACTGGAACAATATGTTCTCCCCGGCTTTTAATAACGTATTTTCCGCGGCGGAAAAGATCGACCTTAAGGCTCTGCTTATGTGCCTTTTTAGCGCCGGATTCGCGCTTTATCTTTTCCCGTTCTTTATAAAAGGTTTTAAGCGGGCGCCTGTCGGTTTCGCGATAGCCACAACCGGGTTCACCGGGATAAGCCTTGAGCTTATCTTTATCTACGCTTACCAGGCGCTCTTCGGTTTTGTCTTTTCGCACCTGGGGCTCCTAATCACCGCTTTTATGTGCGGCATGGCTTTGGGCGCCCGGGTTACGCTGGGGAAATTGAATGAAATAAAGAACTGCCTCTTTTATTTATCCAAGATAGAATGCGCGCTGGTGATCTTTCCTTTGTTATCGGGGCCCCTGATTTTATTATCAGGGCGCATAAGCACAAGCGTTATAAATCTTTCGTTTGCCTTTTTCGCCCTCTCTTTTATCTCGGGTTATTTGACAGGCATGGAGTTTCCCGCGGCCAATAAGATAGCCGGCGATAAAGAAGCGGCGATAATTTACGCAAGCGACCTTTTGGGAAGCTGGCTGGCGGCTTTGGTCGTTTCCGTGGTTTTCTTTCCGATCATCGGAGTGATGAAGACTTGCCTGTTTTTGGCGGGATTAAAAGCCTTAAGCTTATCCTTATTGACTTTCCGCAGGCATGGCCCTGGCTAGCTCCAGACCCCCGGGATATCGCGGCCGCAAAAACCGCATTTACCCTCAACGACCTTATTGCTTAAAATGACATAGCCGCTTCGCTGGATAATAGCCTTTTGGCAGCGGGGGCAATAAGTGTTTTCAGCGGTATTGCCCGGAAGATTTCCGATATAGACAAAATCTAGCCCTGAGTTAACAGCTATTTCCCTGGCTTTGTAAAGCGTCTCGGCAGGGGTGGGCGCAAGATGGGTCAATTTATATTGGGGATGAAAACGCGAAAAATGCAGGGGGACGCCTTCTCCGAGGTTTTCTTTTATCCACGCGCACATATCTTTTATCTGCGATAGATCGTCGTTTAAGGTGGGGATTATCAAATTTGTGATCTCCAGCCACACGCCGCTGCTCTTTAGGATCTTAAGCGTCTCTAAGACCGTCTCCAGATACCCCGCGCACAAATCGGTATAAAATTCCGGGTCGAAAGATTTAAGGTCTATGTCCGCGGCATCCAGGTGCATAGAT
>JAFGET010000112.1 GCA_016931435.1 Candidatus Omnitrophota bacterium | reverse complement strand
TGATCGATGATTTTGTGATAAAGCTGCGTATGGTCAGGCATTTACGCACCAAGTCCTATTCTGATATATTCGCAGGGGATCCGATCTGGGTCACTGAGAGTATCGGCGGAGTGGGTATAGACGGCAGGCATAAAGTGACCAAAAGTTCTTTCAGGTTCTTGCAGACCCTGTTTAATTTAGGGCCTTCGCCTGAGCCTAACTTGACCGTATTGTGGTCTAACCGCCTTCCTGATGCATTTAAAAAGTTCTGCGCGCAGGTTTCCATCAAGACCAGTTCTATCCAATATGAAAATGACGATATGATGCGCCTGATCGGCGGGGACGATTACAGCATATCCTGCTGCGTTTCGCTGCTTAAGAACGGGAGCGAGATGCAGTATTTCGGGGCGCGCTGCAACCTTCCTAAAGTCCTGCTTTACGCCTTAAACGAAGGGCGCGATGAAATAACCGGAGAGAAGGTCGTGCCGGATATAGCCCCGATACAGCTTAACCCTTTAGACCATAACGAAGTAAAAGAAAAATTCCTGCAGGTCTTAAGGTGGACGGTCAAGACTTATGTCGAGACGCTTAATATCATCCATTGCGCGCACGATACTTATTATTACGAAAGGGCGCAGATGGCGCTTTTGGATACCGAGCTTACCCGTTATATGGCTTTTGGTATCGCCGGATTATCTGTGGTGGCGGATTCCTTAAGCGCCATACGTTACGCTAAGGTCACCGCAGTGAGGAATAAGAAACACCTCACTACTTCTTTTAAGGTAGAAGGCGATTTTCCTAAATTCGGGAACGACGATGATAAAGTAGACGGAAGGGCGGTAGACCTGATAAGCCTCTTTTTAGCGGAACTTAAAAAACACAAACTCTACAGGGATTCTGCCCCTGCCATATCCATCCTTACCATAACCTCAAATGTGATGTACGGCAAGAAGACCGGAGCGACCCCTGACGGAAGGCTCAAAGGTGAGCCTTTTGCTCCCGGGGCAAATCCCATGCACGGAAGGGATGAGAACGGGATTATCGCTTCGCTTAATTCCGTTGCCAGCCTTCCTTATACCGAGTGCCGCGACGGCATATCCAATACTTTTTCTGCCCTTCCTGAGGCTTTAGGCCGGGGCAGCGATGAAAGGATAGCCAATCTCAAAGGGTTGCTGGACGGTTATTTTATCAAGGGCGCGCATCATCTGAACGTCAATGTCATAGACAGAAAGATGCTTAAGGACGCGATCAAACATCCGCATAAATACCCGCAGCTTACGATCAGGGTATCAGGTTACGCGGTGCATTTTAATAAACTATCGAACGAGCAGCAAAGAGAGGTCTTAGCCAGGACTTTTCATGAAAGCATGTAAGAGCGATAAGATAACAGGCAACGTCCATTCAATAGAGACATTCGGAACCCATGAGGGGCCGGGGATAAGGTTTGTGGTCTTTCTTCAAGGTTGCCTCGGCCGCTGCCTCTATTGCCAGAATCCAGACACCTGGCAGGAGGACGCAGGAAATAACATGAGCGCCGAAGAAATAATGGAAAAACTCAACAGGTGTTATCCTTATATAAAATCTTCGGCGGGTGGCATTACTGTTTCGGGAGGAGAGCCGCTTTTACAGATGGATTTTTTATGCAGTTTGTTCCGGTTGTGCAAAAAAAGAGGGGTGCATACAGCGATAGATACCGGCGCGTTTTTCCGGCCGGAGGATGAATCAAAACTGCCTATGCTTTTGAGCTTGACCGACCTGTTCATCGTAGATATAAAGACGGCAGAAAAAAAGCTGCATAAGCTTTTGACTTCAAGAAACTTAGACCAGGTAACGCGCTTTATTGGCCTGCTTGAAGGCAGAAAAAATAAATATTGGATACGCTATGTGCTGGTTCCGGACTTAAATGATTCGGCGCGGCAGCTAAAGAAGTTGGGCAAGGTCCTTTCGGGTTTTCACTACTGCGTTAATTTTCAGTTTTTGCCATATCACACTTACGGCAGGCATAAATGGGATTACCTCGGTTTAAATTACCCCCTTCCCGATATCAAACCCGCAACCGACAAGGATATAAAAAGGGCTGAGCGGATCACTTTTGGGCGAAAGTAAATATTTTGCCTGCCCTTGAAGTAAGCATAGAGAGTGGTATAATAAAAAAACAGAGGAGTAGTAAGTGTTTGAGCATATATCCCACATATTTTCAAGAATATCCATCCTTCATTTAAACATATTATTTCTTCTCGGTTTAGCCTTATTCGGGGGGACTATCGGGGGCAGGATCTTTGAAAAATTAAAGATCCCGCAGGTGGTCGGATATATCGCTATAGGAATATTGATCGGCGATTCCGGTTTTAAATTCGTCAGCTACCATATAGTTTCCGTTCTTGAGCCCCTGAGCTATTTTGCCTTAGGGCTTATCGGTTTTATGATCGGAGGGGAGCTTAAGAAGGATATTTTGACTAAATATGGCAGGCAGTTCATCTACATTTTATTATCGGAAGGCATCGCAGCTTTTTTAATAGTTACTTTACTTGTAGGCATTATCGGAACATTGATTTTGGGCGATTGGAGATTGGCCTGGTCTTTAGGGTTATTATTGGGTGCTATCTCTTCCGCTACCGCGCCCGCGGCTACCACGGAAGTCCTCAGGGAATATAAGACCAGAGGGCCCTTGACCAGGACGGTCTTAGGCATCGTGGCGATGGATGACGCCCTAGCGCTTTTACTTTTTTCCGTCGCTTTCAGTATCGCCGGAAGTTTAAACGGCAACATGCATATTAATACCGTCGGGATCTTTATCCATCCCTTATATGAGATAGGGGTTTCGGCAATAATAGGCATTATTTCAGGCGCGGCACTCAGTAAACTCCTTAAGAAATATTCGGAAAAGGAAAGGGTCCTGGTTTTTTGTATCGGGACAGTCCTTCTTGTTTCAGGGCTGGCTTTAGCGCTCAAGGCGGATATGTTATTGGCGGTTATGGTATTAGGGTGTATCGTAGTCAATTCATCGCCTCAAAAAAGCAAGGAAGCCTTTAAGCTGCTTTCCGGTTTTACCCCGCCTATTTATGTGTTGTTCTTTGTCCTGGTCGGGGCAAAATTAAATATAAGCTATATGAGCCTTCCGATCATTTTATTGATCGTCCTCTATCTTATCGGAAGAAGCGCGGGAAAGATGTTCGGGGCTATTTTTGGGGCGAAGGTATCAGGGGCAAAAGAGGTAGTGCGTAAATATTTGCCTCTGTGCCTTTTTAGCCAGGCTGGAGTGGCTATCGGCCTGTCCGTGGTGGCAAGCAACGCTTTTCCCGGCGAGATCGCTAATTCCATAGTGATAATCATAACTTCCACGGTTTTTTTTCTGGAGCTTATCGGTCCGCCTTTTGTAAAATTAGCGATGACAAAAGCCGCAGAGGTAGGATTGAATATAACCGAAGAAGATTTTATCCAAAAGATAAAAGTGAAGGATATCATGGATAAGAATCCTCCCCTGATCAAGGATAACTTTTCGCTGGATAAAATACTTTCCATTTTTAGCCAGACCGCTAACCTCTATTATCCGGTAGTGGGCCCGGATAATAGGCTGTCGGGTATCGTAAGCGTAGATAATATCAAGAACATACTGGCGGAAAAGGAACTTGCCGGATTAATCTTGGCGGCTGATTTAAAAGATCCGGCAGTAGCGAAGATCAGCGACAAAGCTATGCTTTCTGACGCCCAGGAGATCATGGAAAGGCATCACCTGGAATATCTTCCTGTAGTTACGGAAGAGAATAGAATAAGCGGCTTTATCGACAAAAGGATGCTGGAAAGGATAATTACCACTAAAGTCATAGAGCTGCAAAAGCAAGCGGAAGCGATTTAGCGCCCCAAAAATCTGTTGTGGACCCCGTTTTTTAGCGGTAAAATATAAC
>JAFGET010000111.1 GCA_016931435.1 Candidatus Omnitrophota bacterium | reverse complement strand
TCTTTTACTTTCTCCTCATGATAAGCATCAGCCAATACCGCAAGCACGGTCCTGTCTACTCCACCGGAAGGCTCGATGATATAAGGATAGAACCTTTCATTTTTTACGGAATCAAAAAACCTGAGGTCCTTGCCGCTTGCCTCTGCATGCTGCTTTAAATCAAAATCCGTCCTATTGGCGATACCTTCCAATTCCGACCAGCCTATAGGAAAATTATATTCTATATCAGTGCAGGCTGCGGCATAATGCGCTAATTCATCCTTTGCGTGCGGCCTTTTCCTTAGATTCTCTTTTTTTATGCCCAACCCAAGATACCACTGATACCGCGATTCTATCCACTCCTCTAATTTAAGACCGGCATCTTCCGGGCGCACGAAATACTCTATCTCCATCTGTTCGAATTCGCGGGTACGGAAAATAAAATTACCCGGTGTGATCTCATTACGGAAAGACTTACCTATCTGGGCCAGCCCGAAAGGAAGTTTCGGATGGCGGGAATCAAGGATATTGGAAAAATTAACGAACATACCCTGGGCAGTTTCAGGACGAAGGTAGATCACGCTGTAGGCATCCTCTACCGCCCCCTGATGCGTCTGGAACATCAAATTAAATGGCCTGCCTTCGGTTAACTCTCCGCCGCATTCAGGGCACTTCTTTTTATCTTTGAGATCCTCTTCTTTAAAACGTTTTTTGCAGGACTTGCAATCGCTTTTAATGTCAAAGAAGTTCTGCACATGGCCGGAAGCTTCCCAGACCTTAGGATGCATCAGGATGCTGGCGTCCATGCCCAAGACGTCATTGCGCTCATAGACGTTAGACTTCCACCAGGCGCGTTTTATGTTGTTCTTTAATTCTACGCCGTAAGGCCCATAATCCCAGGCATTGGCAAGCCCCCCGTAAATATCGGAAGACTGAAAAATAAATCCCCGTCTTTTACAAAGCGATATGATCTTATCCATAAATAATTTAATTATGATAAACTCAAATCATGCTAAAAGCAAGTAAAATCGCTCTGAGCAGCCTACTTACGGTAAATACTATGGCTGCGCGTCAGTAACTAAAGGCTTCTTAAGCGTCGAGATGATCGTGATCACTTTTTTTAGGTCTAAAACCGCGCCCCTGTCTTTTATATAAACCTTAAAAAAATTGTCTTCTTTGTCGGTCAAATTACAATCGAAATAATTATCCTGGTCGCCTAAACTAAATGCGATGAAGCCTTTTTTTTGCACATCGCTGTACTTAATTAAGCTTATATTCTTTTGGCCCCCAAAACCGGGGGTAAAAACAGTCTTTACGATCACAAAAAAAGTATCCTTGATATTTCTTATCGCCGAAGCGTTCGCCTGCATGGTATGATTCAAGAAGTCTACGTTATTATTTACGGATAACCGTTTTAAACTGGGGAATAAATCAACGAAAAAATGCGGCTCCTCATAAAGCAAATAAGCGACCGAACCTTTGTCGTAGCGTTTTTTCTTTTTATAATAGACCCTGGTGATCTGTTCATTGATTACGGTGAACTCTTTAGGCAGGCGGATCTCAATATTGGTAAACCTGTAGGGCGCCAGCGTATTTAAATATTGCCTGTCGATATCGGGGTTTAAGATCTCTTTTTCCGCGGTTGTGCATAACAGAGGTATCTCCCGGCAACTGCCTATACCTAGATCAACGTATAACCTCAAGATATTCGGCCCGGCTAATCTGGCAACAAAAAAAATCCCTAAGATGAAAAAGAGGGAGATCAAAAGTACCTTAGTTAATTTCTTTTTCATCTGGTATCTTCTTAAGCTCTTCTTCCTTGATAGAAAAACAGTGTTCCGGAGCCGGAAAATCACCCGCAATAACTTCATTTTTATACTTCTCTATCGCCTGCGATATCAAAGGCGACAAGTCAACATACTTCTTTACAAATTTAGGCGTAAAACGCTGAAAAAGCCCCAAGAGGTCATGCGTCACCAGGACTTGCCCGTCGCAATATGGTCCCGCTCCGATGCCGATAGTAGGAATTCTCAGTTTTCGCGTAATGATCTGCGCCAGCTTATCAGGGACGCACTCAAGGACTAAGGAAAAACAACCCAGCCTTTCTAATTCCGCTGCCTGCCTGATCAGGCGCTCTGCCTGAGAGGCGTCCTTACCCTGTACCTTAAAACCCCCGATCTTATCCGCTGTCTGCGGAGTAAGTCCGATATGACCCATTACCGCAATCCCTGCCTGAATGATCTGGCGAGTTACCTCAAGGCAATCATCGAACCATTCTAATTTTACGGCGGCGCATCCGGCTTCTTCAATAAACCTTCTGGCGTTCTTTACGGCTTCTTCGGGGTTGAGCTGATAAGATTCATATGGCATATCTCCTATCACTAAAGCGTGTTTCCTTGCCCGGGTTACGGCTTTGGCATGATGTATCATTTCGCTCATGCCTACCTTAGTGGTAGAATCAAGCCCCAGCACCACATTTGCTACGGAATCCCCTACCAGGATCATATCTATCCCGGCTTTATCGACTAAATCAGCCAAAGGGTAATCGTAAGCGGTAAGCATAGTGAGCTTACGCTTGCCTTTTTGCGCCAGAACATCATTGACTGTTATATCCATTTTTTACGCCTGAAATATATGAGTAAAGTTACGGATATTAAAAACATGGAAAGTATGACTAAAGGATATCCGAATTTGCTGGAAAGTTCCGGCATATGCTTAAAATTCATCCCGTAGATACTTGCGATAAGCGTCAAGGGCATCATAATAGTAGCGATAAGCGTCAAGGTTTTCATGATCTCATTCAGGCGGTTTGAGACCACCGAAACATACGCCTCCATCGCTCCCGTAACTACATCGCGCGAAGTGCCGACGATGTCGTTTAAGCGCACGAGGTTATCGTAAATATTACGGAAATATACGGTGTTAGAGGCAAAGACCTGCGGATAATCTCCCCGCGCGATCAAATTCATCACGTCTGCCTGAGGGCCGATAGTGCGGCGCAAATACATAACGTCGTTCTTTAATAAATAGATCTTTTTTAACGTTTCCGTGGACGGCTCCCTGAAAAGCTCATCGCTCATGTCATCGACCATAGCGTCAAAATCGTTGATTACCGGAAAATAACTATCCACAAGGTAGTCGAGTATAGAATATAGGAAAAAATCCGAGGTATTTTTCATGATCGGGGACTGTTTTGTGACGCGCTCTTTGATATTGGCAAAAACAGTGCTTGCCCCGGCGTGAGTAGTGATCAAAAAATTCCTGCCCAGGCAAAAGTCGACTTCGGAAGTATTGATCTTACCTCCGGGCTTACCCGAAGACTCCATGATAAAAAAAACAAGAAAAAGGTAATCTTTAAAGTTTTCTATCTTAGGCCTGGCATTGGACATGATCAGGTCTTCCACGCTCAAGGAATGCAGATTAAATACGCTGGTCAAAAGGTCAATATCGCTATCGTCTAATTCTCGCATATCGACCCACAAAAGACCTTCGCCTGAAAGCGCCTGGCGTATTTCATCAAGGGAAAGCCCTGATTTAAACCCCTGGTCTTTATCGTAATAAAATGTTTCAAACATGGCAAGGCTCCAATCATCCTCAATTCCCCCTCATTTCTGAGGATTAAGGGAATTGACCCTTACTGCAGTCTCTTAACAATTTAACAGCAGGGGCTTAACATTATCACGCTCATCTCAACAAAACAACTTCTTTAGCCATTCCCGGAGTTTTTTTCGATTACCCTGACCTCTACTCCGGGAAATTCCTTAGCTAATTCCTCTCCCCTGTCTTTCCCCAGCACAAATATAGCCGTAGCTAACGCATCGGCAGTCAGGCAATCGAAAGCTATCACCGTAACCGAAGCGATCCCCGAATCCGCCGGATAAGCTGTCCTGGGGTCTAAAATATGACAGAGGCGTTTTTTATCTTTGATAAAATACTGCCGGTAATCCCCTGAAGTAGCCACAGCCTTGTCTTGTATCTCCAGGGATCCCGAAAAACCAGCCGCGCGCGGATCCTGTATGGCTATCTTCCAAGGCTGGTTAAATTTTGTGCCTAAACAATATATATCTCCGCCGGCATTTATAAGGCAGCTCTTAATCCCTTTTTCTCTTAATCTTTTTACCGCGCAATCGACGGCATAGCCTTTGGCTATCGCCCCCAGATCAAGCTTCACTCCTGAAGAGCTTAATTCTACCACATTATCCTTATTATGAAAAATAATTTTATCTGAACCTACGCCGGCCTGCGCCCTCCTGATCTCTTCTTCGCTCGGAGAATTATATTC
>JAFGET010000110.1 GCA_016931435.1 Candidatus Omnitrophota bacterium | reverse complement strand
CGCTTTTTATCCCAAGCCGCTGTGCTTAAATAGATCTACTTCTGCTTAGGCTCTTCAAGCGGAAAATAGGCGTATCTTCTAAAAATATTATTATAAAAACGTCTTATTCTTAAGCCCCTGATCCGCTCACAGGCCTCTTTTTCCTTCTCTAAGACAAGTATAGCATATAATCAGGATCAATACAAAGCGGCAGGTCTCTTAAACCAGTCTATGGTCTTGGCCAACCCCTCTCTCAATTCTACGTGCGGACGCCATTTAAGCATCTTTTTGGCTTTTCCTATATCAGGACGGCGCTGTTTAGGGTCATCTTCGGGCAAAGGTTTTAAGATGATCCTGCTTTCTGTAGGGACTATCTTTAATATAAGCTTAGCTAGTTCTATGATAGTAAATTCCCCGGGATTGCCCAGGTTTAAGGGATAAAAAATATTGCGGGATAACATCAGGCGGTAAATGCCTTCGATCAAATCACTGATATAACAAAAAGAACGGGTCTGCAAACCTTTTCCGTACACCGTAAGAGGCTCGTCATTCAACGCCTGATAAATAAAATTGGGAACGACCCTGCCGTCTTTTACGCGCATGCGCGGGCCGTAAGTATTGAAAATCCGCACGATCCGGGTATCCATACGATGCGTGCGGTGATAAGCCATGGTTATGGCTTCGGCAAAACGCTTGGATTCGTCATAACAGCCCCGGATACCTATGGGGTTGACGTTTCCCCAATATTCTTCAGGCTGAGGGTGTACCAGAGGGTCTCCATAGACTTCGGAAGTAGAAGCCAGAAGAAAAACCGCCTTTTTTTCTTTTGCCAGGCCTAAAGCATTGTGTGTGCCCAGAGAGCCGACCTTTAAAGTAGGAATAGGTGACCTTAAATAATCGACCGGAGAGGCTAAAGAAGCAAAATGCAGGACATAATCAACTTTGCCTTTTATCTTGATATAACCGGAGACATTATGCTTTTTAAATATAAAATCTTTTTCCCTCAGAAGATGTCTGATGTTTTTTATGCTGCCGGTAATAAAATTATCCAAGGAGATAACACGAAAACCTTCTCCTAGAAGCTTATCGCATAAATGCGAACCGATAAAACCCGCGCCACCCGTGATCACGACTGTTTTCTTACGCATTATTCTGCTTAAAATATTCTAAGGCCAAGCCTAACCCGCGCACAAAATCTACGCGCGGATTAAAACCTATTTTCTTTATTTTGGATAAACTGGCTAGCGTCTTAAAGACATCCCCGGCGCGCTTCGGTAAAAAGGCGGGCTTGATGCTTTTATGCATCATCCGGTTCAAGATATCAACTAACTCAAGGATAGTATAGTTCTTTCCGCTGGCAACATTAAAAACCTCCCCCTTGGGATCTTTCAATCTTGCAGCTAAAATATTAGCTTCCACTACATTGCTGACATAAGTAAAATCCCTGGATTGCCTGCCGTTTCCGAAGATCGGCGGTTTTTCATTCTTTAACATACAATTGATGAATTTGGGTATTACTACCGCGTACTCATCGTCCAGCGATTGCCTGGGGCCGAAAACATTAAAATAGCGCAATGATACCGTGGCAAGGCCGTAATGATAACTGAATATCTTGCAGTAATACTCGCCTGTCAGTTTTGTCAAAGCGTATGGCGAAATCGGCTGCGGGAGAAAAGACTCTTTTTCAGGAAAAACGTCGATATCGCCGTAAACAGAGCTGGAGGAAGCCAAAACAAGAAGCTTCACCTTGTTCTCTACCGAGGCCTTTAGTAAATTCAAGGTGCCCGCAATATTCACTTCATTATAATCCCCGGGGCTTACCAAAGATTTAGGAACGCTCCTTAACGCTGCCTGATGTAAAACGAAATCCACGCCCTTAGTCGCCTTAAGGCAGGCGCGATAAGAGCGGATGTCGCCCTTGATCAAATCTATCTTTTTAATAAAAGAAGCCAGGTTCTCCTTTTTACCGCTCGAAAAATTATCCAGGACCCGCACGGCATTTTTATTTTTTATCAGAGTCTGTGTTATGTGCGAACCGATAAAACCCGCTCCACCCGTAACCAAATATTTTTTCATATCCTCTCCGCCTTTATTTTTTAAACCATAGACCATCGGCCATAAACCATCGACCCAAATCTCTATAATCTTACAATTTTTTCACTCTCTATATCCTTATACACATTCCGCGCATCAAATATCATCCTGGAATTCTTCAAGATAAAAGCGTAATCTATGGCGCTGTGGTCTGTGGCGATAACCACGCAGTCAAAACTGCTTAATTTATCTTTTGTCAAATCCACTGACCTAAGATTGACCCCGTTGAATTTTAAATAAGGGATGAGCGGATCATGATAATGTATATCTGTCCCTTTCTTTTTAAAAATATCGATGATATCAAGAGAGGGAGATTTTCTTAGATCCTTTATGTCTTTTTTATAAGTAGCTCCGATGATCAAAACTTTCAATTTCCCAACCGACTTTTTTCTCTTCTTAAAAATATCTTCTATTCTCTGGACAACATATTGCGGCATAAAAGAAACTATGTCCGAAGCCAGTTTTATAAAACGCGACCTGAATCCGTAATGTTTCGCCTTCCAATAAAGGTATAGCGGGTCCTTGGGGATGCAATGGCCGCCTACTCCCGGGCCGGGATAAAAAGGCATAAAGCCGAAAGGCTTGGTTTTGGCGGCATCAATGACTTCCCATATATCAATACCCATCTTATGCGCCATCATCGCTATTTCATCGATAAGCCCTATGTTTACGATACGAAAGGTATTCTCGATAAGTTTTACTATTTCGGCTGCCCGCGGGGAAGAGACCGGCACGACCTTATGGATGATATTGCCGTAAAGAGCCGCGGTCAAATCCGTCGCTTCCTTTGTCACTCCCCCTATGACCTTGGGTATTTTACAGACAGGATACTGGATATTACCGGGGTCTATGCGCTCGGGAGAAAAAGCGAGATAAAAATCCTCTCCGCACCTGGCTCCCCGGGACTCTAATACCGGCAGGATGACTTCTTCGGTCGTGCCGGGATAAGTAGTGCTTTCTAGGACCACCAAGGTTGCACTTTTCATATTTTTTGAAATGGCGCTTACCGCCTGGAGAATATAGGAAATATTGGGCTGGTATTTTCTCTTCAAGGGGGTGGGGACACAGATAATCACGGCATCGATCTCATTTAGAATGCTGAAATCGCCCCCCGCGCTGAACCGCCCTAAATCCAATACTTTCCTTAATTCTT
>JAFGET010000109.1 GCA_016931435.1 Candidatus Omnitrophota bacterium | reverse complement strand
CCCAGCGCCTGAGGGAGCTGGCTTTTTTGAACAAAGGGCTAAAGATCAAATTAGCCGATGAGCGTTCGGATAAAGAAAGCGTCTTTGAGTTTGGCGGGGGGATAATTTCCTTTGTCGAATACCTGAACAAAAATAAAAATCCGCTGCACAATAAGATAATTTATTTTCAGAAATCCCAGGATAATGTGATCTTGGAAGGGGCTATCCAGTATAATGACGGCTACGCCGAAACCATGTATACCTTTGCCAATAACATCAATACCGTCGAGGGCGGCACGCATCTTTCTGGGTTCCGCTCGGCGCTTACGCGCGCCATAAACCAATATGCCAAAACCAAAAACTTGCTTAAGGGCGACGAGTCGGGGATTACCGGAGAAGATGTGCGCGAAGGCTTGACCGCGGTAATCAGCGTCAAAGTCCATAACCCGCAGTTTGAGGGGCAGACTAAGACCAAGCTGGGCAATTCCGAAGTCGAAGGCCTGGTGGCTTCCGCAAGCCTGGAAGCGCTGGCGTCTTATTTTGAAGAGAATCCTTCTGTCGCAAATAAAATAGTAGATAAGGTCATTGTGGCATCGCGCGCGCGCGAGGCAGCGCGTAAGGCGCGCGAATTGACCCGCAGAAAAGGGGCGCTTGAAGGCGCGGGCCTGCCGGGAAAACTGGCGGATTGTTCGGAACGCGATGCCGCTCTTTGCGAATTGTATATTGTGGAAGGCGACAGCGCCGGCGGCTCGGCCAAACAAGGCCGCGATAGAAGATTCCAAGCCATCCTTCCTATCAAAGGCAAGATTTTGAATGTAGAAAAGGCGCGCTTAGACAAGATTCTTTCTAATGAAGAGATCCGTACTATTATCACCGCTATGGGTGCAGGCATTGGCGATGAGTTTAATATGGAAAAGTTACGTTATCATAAATTGATACTTATGGCAGATGCCGATATCGACGGCTCTCATATACGCACCCTGCTTTTGACTTTATTATTCCGCCATATGCCAAAGCTTGTAGAAGGAGGCTATGTTTACATTGCCCAGCCTCCTTTGTATAAGATCAAGCGCGGACAAAGAGAAGAATATATCCAGACCGAGCAGGAGATGGATGATTTTCTATTGGAATTAGGCAGGGAAGGGCATAAGCTTATGCGCCTCAAGGATAAAAAGGTTTATACTGATAGCCAGTTTAAAGATTTATTGAATCTTTTAGTTGAATTAGAAAAGATAGGCAAAAGTTTAGATAAAAAGGGAGTAGATTTTGTAAAATATCTTAATTTTAGGCATCAAAAGACCAAAAAAATGCCTATTTATAGGGTCAAAGTGGAGGGAAAAGAACATTTTGTCTATTCTGATAAAGAATTGGCTAGTTTGACTGATAAAGAGAAGCAGGAAGATGAGCATGATATCCTGGAATTATTTGAAGCCCAGGAGATAGAGCAGATCCTGCAGAAGATCGAGAAGTTGAGCCTGGATATTTCTACTTATAATTATCTTCCGGAAAATGCGGTTAAGAAAGCAAAGGCCCCTTACCGGATAACCAATGAAAAGGAATATAAAGACCTTTATTCGTTAAAAGATGTACTGGGTTATATTAAAGGTATAGCGAGTAAGGGTATGCACATACAGAGATATAAGGGCTTGGGAGAAATGAATCCGCATCAGCTTTGGGAAACGACGATGGACCCGGAAAAGCGTACTATCTTGAAGGTGACCTTGGAAGACGCGGTTGAAGCGGATAAGATGTTTACGGTTTTAATGGGAGATCAGGTTGAACCCAGGCGCGAGTTTATCGAGAATTTCGCGCACCAGGTGAAGAATTTAGATGTGTAAATAGGTTGAGCATAGCTCCTTGCGTGATTTCACTAAACAAAAGCATCAGGTGTTCAAAATTCGGCTTAATAACTTACGTTTGCTCATTTCATTCGTTTCGTAAGTTATAGCCTCATTTATGTATACTCGTAACGAAAAAGTAATCCCGGTTTATATCGAGGAAGAGGTCAAGGATTCTTACTTAAATTACGCCATGAGCGTAATCGTGGGCCGTGCCCTGCCGGATGTGCGCGATGGGCTTAAGCCCGTGCACAGAAGGATTCTTTATGCGATGCAGGAGCTGGGGTTAGAGCACAGTAAACCCTACAAAAAATGCGCCCGTATCGTCGGTGAAGTCTTGGGAAAATACCACCCGCACGGAGATGTAGCCGTTTATGATACTTTGGTAAGAATGGCCCAGGATTTTTCCCTGCGTTATCCTCTTGTAGAAGGACAGGGTAATTTCGGCTCGCTTGACGGAGATGCCGCTGCGGCTATGCGCTATACAGAGGCGCGCCTGTCTTCTATTTCCGAAGAGATGCTCTCCGATATTGATAAAGATACGGTCAATTTTGGGCCGAATTTTGATTCTTCGCTAAGCGAACCATTGTTATTACCCGCTACGCTTCCTAATCTGCTGGTCAACGGCTCAAGCGGTATTGCCGTTGGGATGGCCACCAATATTCCCCCGCACAATTTAAGTGAAGTAGCCGATGCCATTATTTATCTATTAGATAATCCACAGGCTGAGATAAAAGACCTGATGCGTTATGTAAAGGGCCCGGATTTTCCTACGGGCGGAGTAATCTGCGGCAAGGGCGGCATAAAGGACGCTTATACTACGGGAAGAGGAAAATTGACCGTGCGCGCCAAAGCTACGGTAGAGCACCAGAAGAACGGCAAAGATTTGATCGTTATTACTGAAATCCCTTATCAGGTCCAGAAAGCAGCCTTCATCGAGGCTATCGCCGAGCTGGTTGACGATAAGAAAATCGAGGGCATATCAGATATACGCGATGAATCCGATAAAGACGGGCTGCGGGTGGTCATAGAATTAAAACGTGACAGCGAACCCCAGATTATTCTAAACCAGGTCTTTAAGCATACGCAGCTTGAGACTACCTTCGGTATCATCATGTTGGCTTTAGTGGATAACCGCCCGCGCGTCTTGAACCTGCGCCAGATACTGGAATATTATATCGGACACCGCAAGGTGATCATCCGCCGCCGCACCCAGTTTGAACTTGATAAAGCGCTTAAGCGCGCGCATATCCTGGAAGGCTTAAAGATCGCGTTGAAATTCATTGACCGCATTATCAAGGCGATCAAGACTTCCAAAAATACCGAAGAGGCTAAACGCCGCCTGATGAAGGAGTTTGAGCTTTCCGAGATCCAATCCCAGGCCATCTTGGAGATGCAGCTGCAGCGTTTGACTGCCCTGGAGCGCGATAAGATAGACGCCGAATACAAGGAACTCCTTAAGAAGATCGAATTATGCCGCTCTATACTTGCTTCCGAAAAAAAGGTGGAAAGCATTATCAAGGAAGAACTCGAAAATTTAAAGAAAAAGTACGGGGATGAGCGCCGCACGGATATCGTAGGAGAAGTAGAAGAGCTGGAAATAGAGGACCTTATTGCCGAAGAAGACGTAGTAGTGACTATCAGCCACGGAGGTTATATCAAGCGGCTGCCGGTAAGTTCTTACCGCAAGCAAAAGCGCGGAGGCAGGGGGGTCACGGGCGCGGAAGTCAAAGACGAGGATTTTATCGAGCATCTGTTTGTGGCCTCCACCAAGGATTATCTCCTTGTTTTTACCGACAAAGGCCGGGTTTATTGGCTGAAGACCTATGAGATCCCGCAGGCAAGCCGCGCGGCAAAAGGCAAAGCGATCATCAATCTTTTACAGATGGTTTCAGGTGAAAACATCAGTGCTACTATTCCGGTGAAGGAGTTCTCGCCGGACAAGTTCCTGGTGATGATCACTAAGCAGGGATTGATCAAAAAAACCAAACTGGATGCTTATAGCAACCCGCGTAAGGGAGGCATCATCGGCATCAACTTGGAAAAAGGAGACGCCTTGATCGGCGTTGAACTGACTGACGGTAAGCAGGAGCTTTTGATCGGCATGCGCCAGGGCAAAGCCATACGTTTCCAGGAAGAAAAAGTCCGGGATATGGGCCGGGGGGCAAAAGGCGTGCGCGCAGTTAAACTTGATAAAAAGGATGTAGTGATCGCTTTGGTAGTAGCCAGCAAGGGCACCAATATCCTAACAGTCACCGCTTTAGGTTTTGCCAAGCGCACGACCATTGACGAATACCGCCTGACCAGCCGCGGCGGCAAGGGGGTGATTAATATCAAGGTCACCGATAAAAACGGCGAGGCAGTAAGTATCAAAGCCGTCGGAGATAAGGATGAGCTGATGGTGATCACTCAAAACGGAGTATTTTTACGTTGCGCGGTAAAAGATATCCGCGAGACCGGCCGCTCTGCCCAGGGCGTGCGCCTGATAAAGCTTGATTCTAAAGACCACGTCTCCTGTGTCGCCCCCGTAATCGCCGAAGTAGAATAGAAAAGTATTCCGCCCAGCCATAACCGCATTAATTTACCTACGTTCCCGGCCGATCACCCGAAGAAAATCTTTTTATCGCCACCGAAGTATTCCTCAGGGGGAGATTTTACCCGGATTGACTTATGATTATAGTTATAGTAATATTATTTGGCGAATGATAATATTACCCCTGTAGCATAAGCTTGGATCTTTTGTAAGTATCTCTCTTTGAGCCTCATAAAATGATTTTAAGAGACTCTTTCAAAAATTATAAGGATCAAGCAATCGGCAAGGCCATTGCTCCAGAAAAAACCTGCGAGATTGTTTTAAAAAAAATAAAGAATCTCACCCCCCCAATTTTAGCGCAATACCTAGAGGTGCAAACACCGTTAAGGAGCCCGCAAGTCAGAGTCCTGGGTACAGAAGATTACCAGAAACTTACTATGTCTATAGGACAAAATGGAAAAGGGCATTCTAAGGCGCAAGCTTTAGCAAGCGGCTTGATGGAGTTTATTGAAAGGTATTCTTGCAGTAAATATCTGCAAAACAACGTAAGCCTTGAGTCTTCTTTTGCTAAAGTGCAGTTAAGGAATAATTTATTTTGTTTAAAAGATATTTTGAAATATCCTCATTTGAGCGATCCGGAATCCGTAAAAGAATTAGAAACTGCCAAGATCTCCTGGTATCAGGGCTATACCCTGGAAGGGGAAAAGGCATATCTTCCGATGAATTTAATACGGTATCTCTTGGAGAGTACTAATGGTATGGCAGCCGGTAATTCTTTGGAAGAAGCATTATTGCACGGAATTTGCGAGGTTCTAGAAAGGCATTTTCTGGCGTTAATAGAATCAGAACAAATAAAAACCCCGTTTATCGATAAAACCACAATAAACCTTCCCGCCGCCGAAGATTTAATCAAGAAGGTTGATGCGCTTGGCCAAAAAGTTTACATTAAAGATTTTTCGCTCGGGTTAGGCATGCCCATAATCGCAGCAATAAGAAAAATAGATGAAGATTATTGCGTGATTACCGCAGGTGCGGCTACTGATCGCTACGAGGCGCTGATGAGGGCCCTGACAGAAAATTCACAGGTTGAAGGCAATAGAGATGTAGTCAGAAAGACCCCTTCGGTTAAGTTTCACTTTAGGCACGATAAAACTATCTCTATGGAAGATATCCCTAATATCTCCGACCCGAACATGTTTTTGGAAATAAAAAGAATCAAAGAATTATTAGACAAACAACCAATGCGTGTTTTTTTTATTATCGCGACAGATAAAACCTTGAACATACCTTGTGTGTATGTATATATCCCACAATGCAGGCTTTTTCATAAGAGGACGAGATATCGCAATCTTTGGGCAGGGCTTATTCTCGAAAGCCTGATAACTAAAAATTACGGGGGCGCAGCAAAATATATAAGCATAGCCTGCAAAAAAGATAGGCCGAATCAGGCTATTTACTGGTTTTATCAAGGAATTTATCTTCGGCGTCAATCACGGTTTGATGAAGCAATTTCATATTTCTTGAATACGGGGAAAGCCTTAAGTAGAACAAAATATTTGGAACCAGCCGAAAAAGCAGAGATCCGTTCCTTCTGTATTGTAAATCTCGCCTACTGTTATCAGATGCGAGGCAATATTCAATCCGCGGTCGAATCCCTGATTAACCTTTATGATTGGAATCCTGATTTCAGCTGCAAGCAAATTTATAATTATTTCTCCGTAGGCTTAAGCCACAGAGAGCAACAATTGTTTAAAAAGACCCAAGATCTATACCAAGAGATTAGAGCGCTGAGAAAAAAAATGCCCCGTAAAAGCAAGGCCGAATTTAAAAAAATCTTTTTTCAATATTTGGCTGGTAAAGAAAAAGCCCTCTTTATCATCCAGAAAGCAGAGATCCTTTTTAAAAACAAACAATATTCCGGTGCCATAAGCGAGATCAATAAATCTTCTGCCCTAAATGATATATTCCGCAGGTTTCATAATATCCCGCATTTTTTAGGAAGAGCCTATATGGGGATAGGGGAGTTTTCCAAGGCTATAATTGAACTTAAAAAGGCCGAAAAAATCGACCCGTCGGACCCTCTGATCAATATTTCACTTGCCAGATGCCTCAAAAAAAACGTTGAGATTAAATTATCCAAAGAAGAATTACATAAGGCTTTACTTAAATCAAGGAAGCCGTTTATACGCACCCAATTTTATGTAAAACATAAGCACCTTAGGCGCCTTTTTTTAATATTTAGGTAGCATTTCTTGCGTTACAAAGAACGATTTCAAGGCTACAATGTAAAGGTGCTGTAGACAGAGCCGAGAATAGAAGATTAGGAAAAGCGATTGAATCCGTCAGCCGATTGTAAGAGGAGCCGGGAAACGCGTCGATAGAATAAATAATTTATAAAAAGGAGCGTATAGTGACAGTAGAAATTGACTTAAACAAGACCTATGTCCCCTCGGAAGATGTGGTGGCAAGAGACGTACAGGGGGAGCTTATCCTTATCCCCATTAGCGCCGTGGGGTCAAACGAAGAAGAGGTGATATTCAGCGCTAATGAAACCGGCAGGGCAGTTTGGGATCAATTGGCTCAAAAGAAGAGCTTAAAGGCAGTTGTAGAAGAGCTATCCAAAGAATTCAGCGCGCCCCCCGATACCATCAAACAAGATGTCCGAAGTTTTTTAAAAGAGCTTCTCAAGAGAAAAATAGTCCATGTCTTGCGCTAACCCACAAAATAAGAAATTTTGCTTCCGGAACTATAATTATATCCCTACTTGCGCCGATATACAAAATAGCTTTAGATATACGGCGGCATTTTCCTGGTTAAAAGAGGAAGGCGGGACCTTAGCGAAACTAGTTGAGTTTAAAGAGGTGTTAATACAAAATAACAAGGTTAATTTATCCGCTAAGGGGCTATGTATGTATCCTTGCATTCGCCCCACGGATAAGCTGCGCGTAGAATTAAAAAGGACAGAAGATATACAAATAGGGGAAGTCGCCCTTTACCGTCGTAACAACCATCTTTTTGCCCACCGCACTATCAAAAAGGGGAATGAGAACGGCGCGCCTTTTATTGTCACCCGCCCGGATAATGCCAAAGGCAGAGATGATGGCCCGAGCTTTGACGAAGATATCATAGGTGTAGTTACGGCCGCCGAAAGAGGTGGGCGGCTTGTGAGCGTAGAAAAAAGGCCTTATTCCGCGCTAAAAAAATTCTATCTAAAGGCTTTTTTTGCCCTGCATAAGTCTAAATGGATATTAGCGGTAGTCTGGCTTTATATAGAGGCTTTTGTACTCCAATCTTTTTTATTTCGGAAGGCATTTCGGATATTATTCCCTGTTCCCAAAAGCATGCAATTTTCCGTTCAGATGCCGCTAAACAACAATATAGATTCTTTATTTAATACTGATATCTCCTTCCGGGAATTGTTTAGTTCTATGTGCCGGCAAAACGAAGATAAAATAAAAAAATGGACGCTTACTGTCAAAGCCGGGACAGAAACGACAGCCAGCCTGTCTTTTATATTAAAGCCAAAAAGTTGTCTTTATCCCGGATGGTGGTTAGCTCAAGTAAAGATTCATCCCCTATTCTGGGGTAGCCGCCTGGAAGAAGGGTTAGTGCGTAAATCCGATGAATTACTGAAAGCATTCGGGGTATCTTTGATTTTTGCCAGCGTTTTTAAAAAAGACTTCCTTAGCCGCATGCTTTTTAAAAGGTTAGGTTTTAAAGAAAGCCCTGTTTATAAAAATCGGCTAACCTCCCCGATGGTATTAGAGAGAAGGATTGCCGCATAAAGCCTTTGTTTTGTAACTTCTCTATATGATGCTCGGCGTACGCTTGCCTTTTAAACGACAAACTTGATAGGCCGGGGGATATTCTTGTCATGCCCTCTTCCTTACGGGGCAGATGTTTTAAAATCCTCTTGATTTCACACCTGTTTTATTATATGCTACTTTTCTAAAGTCAGAAAGATACTTGTCCCCATCGTCTAGTCTGGCCTAGGACAAGAGCTTTTCAAGCTCTCGACCGGGGTTCAAATCCCCGTGGGGACACATTAATAAGTCAAAAGTCAAAGCGTAAAAGGCAAAAGTTTTAAAGATTCATTTCAACTTTTTCGTTTTGACTTTTAAATTTAGCCGAGAGAAGCGAGGCGAATGTGTGCGGGATAGTAGGATATATCGGGGAAAAAGAAGCGCAGCCAATACTTTTAAGCGGGCTAAGGCGCCTGGAATACCGCGGATATGATTCTTCCGGCATCTGCACGGTTTCTTCCGATAAAAACGCCATTTCTTTACGTAAGCTCCCGGGAAAGATCAAAGACCTGGAGCGCCTCATTCACAAAAATCCTCTTTCGGGCAATGTCGGCCTGGCGCACAACCGCTGGGCCACCCACGGGGCCCCTAATCAAACCAATGCCCATCCCCACCTGGATTGTAAAGGCGAGATCGCAATCGTGCATAACGGCATTATCGAAAATTACGCTAAATTAAAACAGGGGTTGATAAAAGAAGGTCATCGATTCAGTAGCCAGACCGATACCGAAGTCATCGTGCACCTGATTGAGAAATATTACCGTAATATCCCGTTAGAAGAGGCGGTAAGAAAAGCCTTGCTTAAGCTCGAAGGTTCATTCGCTATCGGCGTAATTTCTAAGCGCGAACCGGATAAATTGATCGGGGCGCGCCTGGGAAGCCCCCTGGTAGCCGCGGTAGGGAATAATGAAAATTTCCTCGCCTCGGATGTTCCGGCATTATTAGATTTTGCTAAAGACGTGATCTTCTTAAATGATAAGGAAATGGCGGTTTTAACCCGTGATACGATAAAATTAAGCGAGCTTTCAGGAAGGGCCGTCAAAAGAAGCCCTACGCGCATAACCTGGAGCGCCTCAGAAGCTCAGAAGCAAGGTTGGCCGCATTTTATGCTCAAAGAAATAAATGAGCAGCCGAAAGTTTTAGAAAATATCCTCAGCCAAAGGATTAAAAAAGATAAAAGGCGGGTATTTTTTGAAGAGTTAAAAATAAAAGAAAAAGAACTTTGTTCTGTAAAGAACATCACAATCATAGCCTGCGGAACTGCCTATCATGCCGGTTTATGCGGTAAATATATTTTGGAAAGGGTTTGCCGTATCCCGGTAAACGTGGATTTATCCAGCGAGTTCCGCTATCGTGATGCTATTTTAAGTAAAAATACATTGGTCGTGGCTATCAGCCAGTCGGGAGAGACCGCTGATACTTTAGCCGCGGCGAAAGAAGCCAGGCGAAAAAAAGCTTCGGTATTGGCGATATGTAATGTATTAGGTTCTACCCTGGTGCGGGAGTCAGACGGGGTGATCTATACCCATGCCGGGCCTGAAATAGGCGTGGCTTCAACCAAGGCCTATACCGCTCAGCTTGCCGTTTTGTATCTATTAGCGATATACTTGGTTCAATTAAAAGGCGCACAGGCTAACCCAACCATAAGCAGGCTTATTACGGCGTTAAGGCTGTGCCCTGCGCTTATGAAAAAGGTCCTTAAGGCACAAGGCAGCATCAAATCTTGGGCGCGCAAACACTCTAATTTCGGATCTTTTTTATTTTTAGGAAGGAATATCAATTATCCCTCCGCCCTGGAAGGGGCGCTAAAGCTTAAAGAGATATCTTATATCCCCGCAGAAGGCTATGCTGCCGGTGAAATGAAACATGGCCCCATCGCATTAATCGATGAATACCGGGCCGTGGTCTGCATCGCTACGGAATCCGTCCTTTATGAAAAAATGATCTCTAATATACAGGAAATACATTCTCGTCGGGGAAAGCTTATGATTATCGCAAGCGAAGGCAACAAAAAGATAAAAGATTTATCGCAAGAGGTTATTTTTATACCAAAAATAAACGAATTATTCTCACCTTTGATTGCAGCTCTTCCCCTGCAGTTATTAGCCTATCATGTAGCGGTAAAACGCGGTTGTAATGTGGACCAGCCGCGGAATTTAGCCAAGTCCGTAACAGTTGAATAAAATGTCAAATGACAAAATCCAAATGTCAAAATAAATCCAAAATCCCAATGTCAAATATAAAACCAAAAGTTTTGTTATTTGTCATTTGTGCTTTGGCATTATTTTTTCATTTGTGCTTTGACATTTGAATTTGCCATGCTTTATATCGTTGCCACTCCTATAGGGAATCTCAAGGATATCACCTTAAGGGCCCTGGAGGTCCTAAAGGGCGTGGATTTAATCGCCTGCGAGGATACCCGCCACAGCCAGATCCTGCTTAGAAACTATGATATCGCAACACCTACGACGAGTTATTTTCAGCACAACCGTTTCACCAAGGGAGAATATATAATTGACCAGCTTAAAAAGGGTAAAAACGTAGCCCTGGTTTCAGATGCCGGGATGCCGGGGATATTGGACCCGGGTTACCACCTGATTAACCTTGCGATAAAGAATAATATTGAAATCACGGTTATCCCGGGCCCCGCGGCTTTTGTAAATGCCCTGGTCCTTTCCGGAAAGCCGGCGCATAGATTTATCTTTGAAGGCTTTCTGCCTAATCGTAAGATTGCCCGCCGTAACCGCCTCAAAGAGATCGCCGCTTACAGACAGACTGTGATTTTTTACGAATCCTGCCATAGGATTTTAGCTACCCTCGAAGATATACAGGATATTTTTGGCGAGAAAGAAATCACCTGCGCCAGAGAATTGACGAAGAAGTTTGAAGAAATTAAGCGCTGCAGCGCCAGGGAAATCGTGAGCCATTTTAAGATTCATAAGCCCCGCGGAGAATTTGTGGTGATAATTTAAGGGTTATATGCCAATCAAAGACGATATCCTTATCGGCCAGATGTTAATCAAAGAAGGCGTGATTACGCCTGAGCAACTGGAAGCCGGTCTTATCGAACAGAAAAAGACCGGTAATTTTATCTGCGCAACTTTAGTAAAGCTGGGTTTTGCCCCGGAAGATAAAATTTTTAACGTTTTGTCCCGCCAGCTGCACACCCCCTATATAAAATTGAGAGGCTGCGAAATATCCTTGGAGGTTATCCAAAAAGTCCCGGCAAAGTTCGCCAGCCATTATAAGATCATGCCGGTAGAATTTACAGACAATATTTTAGTTATTGCGATGGCCGATCCTTTGGATATCCGCACCATCGATGACCTTAAATTACTTTTAAGCCTGGAAATAAAGGGTGCTTTATCCAGCGAATGGGAGATCCAGGAGGCTATCCGCAGGTATTATGGCGTGGGCGCCGAGACTATAGAAAGAATGGTCTCCCAAAAAGGGCCTTTTGAAGAATTAAGCATCCCCCTGGAAAAAGCCGAAGACGTAGAAGCCCTGGCGGAAGACGCTTCGGTAATCAAGGTAGTCAACCAGATATTATCGGAAGCCATTAAAGAGAGGGCTACCGATGTGCACCTGGAGCCTTTTGCCAATGAGTTACGCGCGCGTTTTCGCATCGACGGGGTACTTTATGATATCAATACTCCCGAAAGCATCAAATATTTCCATTTGGCCATAGTCTCGCGTATTAAGATCATGGCGCATTTGAATATTGCCGAACGCAGGCTTCCGCAGGATGGCCGGATCAAAGTCAAAGTAGGACAGCAGGAGCTGGATTTGCGCGTTTCCATCATCCCCACTATCTTCGGAGAAGCGGTGCAGATCAGGATTCTAAGCCTGTCATTTTTTCTGGAGCTGGAAAAACTAGGGCTGCGCCAGGAGGACCTGAGGTTGATAGAAAGTTTTATCATAAAGCCCCATGGGGTGGTTTTCGTCACCGGCCCAACCGGATCAGGAAAATCCACTACTTTATATGCGGCTTTAGCCCGCATCAATTCCGACGCCAATAAGATCATTACAATCGAAGACCCTATTGAATATCAGATGCGCGGGATAAACCAGATCCAGGCTAATCCGCAGATCGGCTTGACTTTTGCCGCGGCCCTTCGGCATATGTTAAGACATGACCCCGACGTGATGATGGTAGGCGAGGTCAGGGACGCCGAGACCGCAGAGATCGCTATCAGGTCTGCGCTTACCGGGCACCTGGTGTTCTCAACCTTGCATACCAATGATGCCGCCGGAGCAATTACCCGCCTGTTAGATATGGGCATTGAGCCGTTTTTAGTTTCTTCTTCTTTAGAATGTCTGATTGCGCAGAGGCTGGTGCGCCTGGTTTGCCCTAAATGCAAAGTGCCGGTAAAAAATCCAGCTGAGACCTTAAACTTTATTTATAAAGAGATCCCATGCGGCATAAGGCAGGCAGAGATTTATGAAGGGAAAGGGTGTCAGGAATGCAGGTTTACAGGATATCGTGGCCGCACGGGTATATATGAGATCCTGCCGATAAGCGAACCGATAAGGGAATTAATACTTAATCACGCTTCCAGCCAGCAGATTAAAAAACAGGCGTTAAATGAAGGCATGCGTACCCTTCGCCACGACGGCCTGGAGAAGGTTTTAGCCGGACTTACTACTTACGCCGAAGTTATGCGCGTTACGCAGTTAGAGCATCAGTTAAAAAATGACGAAGTCTAATAAAAACAAGAAAGCCGGCTTTGTTTGTTCTTTTACGGAGAATTCTTTTAAGCTATTAAAATACGGCTTAGGCGCAAAAAGAGAAATCCTGGATCTTGTTGTTCAGCCGCTTGAGCTTAGCACGAGCGGGCAGGAACTAAAAGAAAAATTAAAAAAGGCGCTGGTGCAATCTGCCTATAAAGATAACCCCCTTATTATTTCTTTGCCGCGCAATCAAGCTACCTGCCGTTATTTAAAAGTCCCGGCGCAAAATCCGCATGAGATTGATAAGATCGCCAATTTACAGGCAGGGCGCTTCCTGCCTTATCCTCCGGAGGAACTGGTCACTGCCTACGATATCATTTCTTCCGATAGTCAGGGCTACTGCAGCATAAATCTTATTATCGTCAGGCGGGAGGTCCTTGAGCGTTACCTTGATTTTTTTCAAGGATTAAACCCAAAAAATATCTCTGTAGTTTTAAGTTCTTTCAGTCTCTGTGTTTTATACGCGCACCTTAGCAGGCAGCAGAGCGCCCCGGTTATGTTGGTAGATACGGATCTGTCGAATACCGAAATAGCGTTTACTCAGGATAAAAAACTCCTTTTTAGCCGTTATTTTAAGGTCGGCAAAGATCTCCCCCAGCGTGAGAACGTTTTTGCGGAAGAGGCCAATAAAACCCTGGGCGTCTATACAAAAGAGATACCAGGCCTGCCTCCGGAGAGGGTTGTTTTATTCGGCGAAACCGGCATGTTTCATCCGGGATTGACGAAGGCCCTGTCAGAACAGGTGAAATTACCCGTCGAGGTTTTGCCTTATAAGAGCAAGATGGAGCTCTCCGAAAGTCTTTTATCCCGGATAGCCGATCCCGAGGTCTCCCTGGTCAATGCTTTAGGTTTTACGCTAGAAGATGCCCCCAAGTTTTTAAATCTGGCGCTTCCCGAAAAAAAGGAAGAAGCAAAGAATTTCTTCAGGCGGCAAGAATACCGCAAGATATTTCTATATGTTTTGGGGGCGGCTTTAGCCTTGGCTTTAGGCATCAACTTAAGCCTAATGGCAAAAGGAAGGTATTTAAGAAAACAGAACATAAAGTTGAGTAAAGTATTGACCGAAGCGCAGCCCCTTGAAGCTATGGAAAAGCGGCTTAAGCTGCTTAACAGCCGCAGGAAGGTTAACGCCGCAGTTTTAGATTTATTGAGCGAGATCAGCCGCTTGATGCCTCCACGGGCATCCCTGAACAATTTTATTTATGAAGAAGGCGAATGGGTCGGACTATACGGGGAATCACAAGATATGAATGCTGTGTTATCCTTGGTTACCGGGCTTGAGAAGTCGGCAGTAATGGGAGATTATACCATTAAATTAAAACACGCTACAAAAAGAGCCGCTGAAAGCGGTGAAATAGTGGATTTTGAGATCGATTGCCTGAGGCGATAAATATGCAAAAAGTATTGTCCGCCAGAGAAAAAATGATTCTGATGTTTACGGCCGCGGCGTTAGCCTTAAGCCTTATTTTTAACAGCGTACTTATGCCCGCGTTTAAAAAACACGATTCTTTAAATAAGGAGATTGCGCTTGTTAACGCGAGGCTTAATAAATACGCGCGCCTCTTGGCGCAAAAAGATTCCTTGAAGCATCAAGAGGATAAACTTTCAGCAGAAGGGCTCTCTTTTTTGGAGAAACCGACTATAGTCAAGACGCTTGCCTTATTAGAAAATATGGCTAAGAAATCAGCAATACATATCCTGGATATACGGCCTCAGGCCCCCAGGAGTTCCGGATCATATCAGGAGATATCCGTTGACTTAAAAGCAGAAGCTACTTTAGAGGATTATCTGAAATTTATTTACGACCTGGAAAACTCACCCCTGTTATTAAAAATTAAAAAACTGCAATTGACCGCAAAACCTAATAAACAACTCCTTGATTCCAGCTTTTCTATTTCACAAGCCTCTTTCTAGAACCAGTCTTAGTTAAATCTACTCTACATATAGAGAGCAGCATATTTTCCTTGACAAAAATTGATAAAATAGTATACTCTCTATATAGAGAGTAGCCATAAAAGGAGGTTAAAATCTCAAATATTTACTTAATAAAGGATTTAGCGCGTTTAAGCGGTTATTCTATACACACTCTAAAATTTTACCTCAAAATAGGCCTGATCAAGGAAGTCGGCCGTAGTCCGGAAACCAGGTTTCGTTATTTTGACGATTCTACCCTGGCGCACCTGGAGGCAATACATAATTTAAGAAAAAAAGGCAAATCTATAAAAGAGATAAAGAATGAGTTACTTTAATGCGCTAGGATTAGAGAAAGAGCCGTTTTCTACAAGCCCTGACCCGGAATTTTTTTACCGTTCAGCAAGCCACGATACCGCTTTAAAACGCCTTGAGATCTCTGTGCGTTTAAGACGAGGACTAAACCTTATCTTAGGGGATGTGGGTACGGGAAAGACTACGCTTTCGCGCGCGTTACTGCAGATCTTCAAGGACGAAAGCGATTTTATATTCCATATGATTTTAGACCCGCATTATAAATCGGAATACCAGTTTTTATTAAGCCTTGTGCGCATGTTCGGGATCACCCCGGCCTTTAAGTCGACCCTTGATTTCAAAGAAGCCCTTCAGAAATATTTATTCCAAAAAAGCATCGATGAGAATAAGACCATTATCCTGCTTATTGATGAAGGGCAGAAGATGACCCCGGAAAACCTGGAGGTCTTGCGCATGCTCCTTAATTACGAGACAAATGAATTTAAATTGCTGCAATTGGTGATCATGGCGCAGGTTGAACTTATGCCGCGCATAAAGCGCATCCGTAATTTTATAGACAGGATCGCCTTAAAATATACGATTAACCCCCTGGATGAAGCGGAGACTAAAGAGATGATCGGTTTTCGCCTTAGGCAGGCAGGTTTAAATAATCCTCACAGTCTTTTTAACGACGAAGCTGTCCAGTTGGTCTATCAGTACACCCAGGGGTATCCCCGTAAGATCGCGATGTTATGCCACGATGCGCTAGAGTCTATAGTTATGCGGGACCTTTCTGTGGTGGACGCTCGGATTATTGAAAGCTTGAGGCAGGATCTAAAAGAAGTTTGATATGGCGGAAAATTACGTTTCTCCTGAAGAAAAACTGCTTAAATTGATCCGGACCCCCAAAAAGTCACCGGCGGAGGCTATAAAAAAAACTCTTGAGCTACCTGTCTTAAGAGAAGAAACAAAGCAATCTTACCCCGCCCCTTCCGGCGCCTTGAGCCGGAGCGAGGAGTTTTCGCTTCCGTTATTGCGACGGGTGGTTATGGCTTTTTTTATAGTCTCTTGCGTGTATTTGATTTTTTCTTTATTCCTTCCCCTTTTTAAGCTTGATGACCATAAAAAGACAATACTTAAAGAAGACGGCATCGATGAAATAAAGCCCGAAGCCGAAAATAAGATTAAGCCTTATGAGTTTTACGCCCAGGCGATAAACAGCCGAAAAGTCTTTAGTAGCTCTTCGGTATCCCAAGAAAAACCCGTTAGTAATGTAATCAAAGAGAGCGCGGATTTGATTAAAGATATCAGCCTGGTAGGGATCATCACCGGAGAAAATACGCAGGCAGTATTAGAGGATAAAAAGGCCCAGAAGACCTACTATTTATCGCGCGGCCAGGCGCTAGGTGAATTACTGCTTGAAGATATCCAGGAAGGGAAGATTATTTTAAACTATAAAGGGCAAAGGCTAGAACTTTATCTATAGATACTCTTTCATCTTTACTGGGAATAGCACCCCAGTTTATCATGCACCTTTGCCTATAGGATGGCAAAGTGCACCTTTATCTGAGGTGAGTACTGGGTGTCCCCCTTTTCTGGGGATAGCACCCCAGTTTATCGGAGTACTGGGTGTCCCCCCTTTTCTGGGGGAGGAGGATAAAATGAAAAATAAATTAATTTTTGTTTTAACCGCGTTTTTTATTTTTTTAACAGGGACAATTTTTGCGCAGGAAAATCTCCGCGCAAATGCTCCGGCTCAATCATCACCGCCCCAGGACCCCAGCAGGATTTCCTTAGACATAAAAGGCATGGATGTCGTTGATGTTATGAAAATGATAGCTTCCCGCTCGGGGATGAACATCGTAGTAGGTAAAAATGTAACCGGAAGAGTCACGCTTTTTCTTAAAGACGTGGATATCTGGGACGCCTTTGAGATAATCCTTTTAGCCAATGACCTGGCTTATGATAAAAAAGGCGGCATCATCAATGTAATGACCCAGCGCGACTATGAACTTCTCTACGGGCAGCGACATCAGGTAAAGACCCGGGTAAAAGTAGTCACTTTAAGATATGCCAAGGCGATAGATCTGGCGCGCGCCCTGACCCAGATGAAGACCAATATCGGCAGGATCATCGTAGATGAAGGGTCTAACACCATGGTACTTATCGATACAGAAGAAAAGCTGAAGGAAATGGAGGATTTTATCGACAGCACGGATTTGCTTGTGCAGACTAAAATTTTTGAATTAAATTACTCCCAGGCGGATAAAATAAGCGCCAAGGTCCAGGAAGCGATCACCAAGGGCGTAGGCTCCATTAAAATAGATGAGCGCACAAATAAAATAATCGTAACCGATTATCCTGAAAAACTGGAAGAGATCTCAAAGATAATCGAGGCTTTTGATGAAAAGACTTCGCAGGTCCTGATTGACGCGCAGATCATCGAAATAAAGCCTTCGCATAAATTCGAGGCAGGCCTGGATTGGGATTATTGGATCACCAAAAACTTCAGGTTTGTCACTTCCATTCCTACCGCAACCGCCGCGAATAGGCTGACATTTGGCATGGCAACAGATAATTTAAGCCTGACCGGAAAAGAGCAATATAAGGGTATCATCGACTTGTTACGCACGATCGGAGATACTAAGATACTCTCAAGCCCGCGGATCATGGCCTTGAACAACCAGGAGGCGAAAATACTGGTAGGAACGAAAGAGCCTTATGCGTCACAGACAACGGTCACTGGCGAAGGGGGGACAGTGACTACTTCAGAAACGATCAATTTTGTGGACGTAGGTATAAAACTACATGTTACCCCCACTATCAACAAAGACGATTTTGTGACGATGAAGATACGCCCCGAGATCAGCTCGGCCGCGGAAAGGTATACTACCGCAAAGGGAGAGCAAATACCCATCGTTACTACTTCCGAAGCAGAGACTTCGGTGATGCTAAAAGACGGCGTGACTATTATCATCGGCGGTTTAAGCAAGGAGGAGAAGTCTGAAACGAGGAAATCCATACCTGTTTTCGGGGATATCCCATTTTTAGGGGCGCTTTTTCGCAATAAATCCAAAGAAGTAAAGAAAACAGAATTAGTGATACTGCTCACCCCCCATATTATGTCCGGAGACAGCGCTTATACCGAACTTCTGCAAATAAAACCCAAAGACGGAGCCGTAATGAAGATGGTAGGCGGAAATATAGTCAGTGAAAATATCAGTTCAGACCAGACATCCAGAGTAAACCGCCGCGAGTTTGCCAATATCATAGAATACCGCAACTTTATCTGGCAGAAGATCAGCCAGATCGCCTCCGGCTATATCGGCGAAGACGAAGTATATAAAGGCAGGGTCCATGTTTCCTTTATTCTGGATTCCCGCGGGCAGCTTAAAGAATGGCCAAAAGTCCTTGCCTCAACAAATAACCTTCTGGACCTAGTAGCCTTAAAAAGCGTAAAGGAAGCTTCGCCCTTTCCCCCTTTTCCTAAATTTATAGATAGTCAAGAAGAGGCTTTTACAGTAATGTTTTCCTACGACTGAAAAAATCACCCCCTCCTTCCTTAATTCCGCGTAAACATCTACAAATAAATAAATCAATCTAACTTTTGATTACATTTACCAATCTATTTAAGCCCTTCCGCCTCTAAATAAGCACGATTTGTGCTTAAAGAAAGCGTTTTCCCAAATTCCCAGTTTTACCCTTGAAAGCATGCCTGCATGTTGTATACTTTATGTAGAAATAAGTATTTGATTCGTTTTACAAAAAATTGCTCTTCTATCGAAAGTATGCATTATTGTTCTTTGTAAAAGTCAGCGCTTTGGCAAAAGCATAGAGACTGAATATTAAGTAGACCGCCAGAGGCCTGACTAAATATCAATATTTTTTGAAAAAGGCAAACTAGTAGTAATGCTAGGGCGCAAAACGACAGTCCCTAAGTCTGTAAAAGGGAGGCTGCGTTGCCAAAAGAAGTCCGTCCACCCTAAAAAAAGCCTTTTTAGGGTTTTTTGGTTTATAGAGCCCTGGTAAACCCAAGCGTTTGCCAGGGCTTTTTTATTGGAGGTAAAAATGCAAAACACAAATAATTATATAAATAGGATTTTAATCTGCACGCTTATCTTAACCATGAGTATAGTGCAGGCAAGCTGGGGTAGTTCTCCCTATGGCACATCCAGCGGGCAAAAGACGATGCCTTATTCAGGGCAGTTTGATTTTAAGCCGGTAGCTATAGATACAGACAATCTTCCTGATACCACTTCCACTACTTTTACCCGCGCGCAACTTGACAGTATTTTTGCCTTAGCCGGTTTTAACCAAGGGACAATACTGAGCATGCCCGAAGAACAATATGATAACCTCGTAGCGTTTTTAGATCAAAAAGGGATATCAGCCGATCAGTTACAAGGCTTGCTTGAGTCCGCGGTTTCGGCTGATGCGCGTTTGGAGAACGCTCCCGGATTAGCCTTGGTTCTTGGCTGGTCGATGACAGAGTTGGCAAATAATCCGGATAGCCAGCAGAAAATCTTATACCCGGCGCAGGTTTCATCTGATTGGATGATCTGTAACCAGGCCGGCCAGGCCATGGGTCCTATTTCTGCCCAGGATGAGCTTGGCGCGCTACAAACATTGACCGGCGGATATCTGATAGTAGAAGTAACCGATAATCCATTTTTGCTCAAGACATTTGGCACAGAAGGAGAATATTATTTACCTGCAGTTGAGGTTACAGAACTGCCTGAGGGCGCAACAGTATTTTCTACCGGCATGACTTTTGAGGAATTCAGTGCCGCCATTACCGAGGATAGCGAAGGGGCGCATCTATCTACAGCAGGGGGAACGATTAATTTGACTCCCGCGGATTACGCAGAAGAAGGTATGCGGCAGAACGGGATGATTATTCTAGGCGCAGTAACCTTGGATAATGGCGCAGAATTTGTCGCAGTAGTTGGATTGCAGAACTCGGATGTGGTATATCTTGTTCCGGCAAGAGATAACTCTACTATACCAGGCGTAATTACCGCTGAGACTACCCTGGAATATTCCAATGAGCCCAGCGTAGAAGTTGTGAACCTGATAACTGAGAGCGAAGAAATTCCTCTGGAATATATGGATGAGCCTTATCGGCAGGGCCCTGGCCGTAATTCCGGAAATGCTATCTTACCTTTAGATGGCAGTTTTGGTAATCTTACCGGCGGCCTTACTACGGGTAAGGAAATCGGGAGTTTGCAAATTAGCATCGACCCTGCAGCGCTTCCTATTGCTCAGGAAGGGATCCAGGCTCTTATTGATTCAGGAGAAGGGCCCACAGAATACTATCAATTAGCGCTGGATATTATCACTAATGGCACCGGCTCTCTGCCCGATAACACCGCCTGGCGCGAGGAGGCTCTCAGTGCTCTTTTTTTCACCTTCCTTGATCTTAATGACTATACAAGGCAAAACGGCGGCACGGTTTTCTTTGAGCTTGAAGGGCTTTCTTCTTTAAGCGATCCCAACGCCACGGCAGCAGATTTCACTTGCCAGGTATTTGCTTACGAAAAACTCCCAGAAGGCTACCTTGCTTACTCTCCGGACGGATATGCGCCCGGGGTGAAAGCAACCGTGGTAGGAGTAGAGTCAGCCGGAGTGACGCTGGCAGAAGGGGTAGAGATCCATGTGGCGCAAGTAACCTTAGGGCCGGCAGAACCTATTACTGGCCTCCGTAATGTTTATGGATATGTCCCTGAATTAAATGGCTGGGTGGCGATAGCCCAGACTGATGCTTCGCCCTTGTCAGTAGAAGCTATGCTGTTTAATCAATATGGAGTGGATATATACAATAATAATGAAGGCGCATTAGGCTTTGTGTCGAGTCTTATTACCGGCCCGGGCAGATTTGTTATAGGGAGCTTAATGGTAGATGGCGGTATGGGGTTAGATTTACTGGGAGTAGATAGTGGTAGGATGACCGCTTTTATTGGAGCCGAAGAAATGAGAAGTACTTGGGTGGGGGCTCTTTTAGGCATTGAGCCAGAAGACACAAGAAGCATTGCAGGTTTTCAGATAAACCCAAACGATTTCTTTGTTTATAATAGACTAAATTACAATATTACTAATGCAGTCAATTATACCATACTGGGAACAGACGGAGATTTAGCGGTGACAATAGGCGGTACCGTGATCAAGGGTTCTTTGATTTTTGCTGATATGTATGCTTTTAATATGGCATTTGGCTTTGCCGGAAAGGCGATCAGCGGAGGCAGCACTGCTCCTACCAGCTTAAATGCGGCGCTAGCCAGCGGTTCAGGAAGGCAGCTGGCGGGGTACATGGTTGCTAACGGCGCTCCCAAGCTGATGATGCTGCAGTTCTATGGGCAAATTGCCGAAGGAGCAGGTGAATTTATATCCGGAGACCTTTCTCAGGCAGAGCAAGCTTTATTTTTAAGCGATGTTTTCTCTCTTGTAGGGGCAAGCAATCTCATGGTTGCCTATACCAGGGTAAGCGCCGGCGATAGCGGCAGTGAAGTATTACAGAGAGTAGGAAATAATAGTGTGCGGGAGTTTGTCTTTATAGGTAGTGCGGTTCTTACCGAAGAATTAATAGGTAGCCCCGAAGCAGGCGCTTTGATTGCCATGTTGGCATATCCTCACTTTGGCCAGGCAACAAGATCAACCGGTACTGATATTGTTGCCGAGGGGCCTCGTTTTGAAGTAGAAAGCGCCCAAAGAAACATAGAATATGGCGGCAGAACCGTACAGGGGTATGCAATTGAATTCAGAAATCCTACAGATGGCACTGTCATCGCGCGCGGTATCTCTCTTGTAGATCCTGCAAGCGGCGAAAATATTTTGACTCAAGTAAAGATAGGAGCTGCTTACGAAGGCACTACACTTGGTAATGATGCTGCCATTTTAGCTATTTTTGAACTGAACAATATGTCAGGTGGCCGCCCCATTAACGTAGAAAATGCCATGGTTGTGCCGACTGAAATGGGATTTGACCCGCTTTCTATTATTCCCGCGGATACATCTGCAAGTGCTGTTGAGGTCCGCGCTTTAAATACGCCTTTATTAGGGGCACAGATCATGCCGGCAGAAACAACGGTTGAGGCCAGGGGTAATACTACGGAGGCGATTGCGATTCCGGCAGGATGGATACGTAGTCCCAACGAAACAGTCACTGCCGAAGGGTTGATTCCGATTCAAGATGCACAGAACTCTACCATACGTGGATTCTATAATCCTAATGATGGATCTGTAGGTGTTTGGTCAGGCGGGATGCTTGCTCCTTCCCCGCAGTTTGATACTGCTGCTATTGGGATAACTAACGAAGGAAGGTTTCGTCCGGCAGAAGTCCAAGCGCTACAAGATGCAGCAGCATTAGTGAATCAATATGTAGAGCAAGGGGTGGCGCCTGATCAAAGCACAATAGAATCTGTTTATCGTATTCTAGCCGAAGCCAGCCCAAACCCCATGGTGCATGACTTAGTTACGGTTTTTAATCAGTATTACCGCCTGGGTGATGCTGGCGCCGGAGTCGCCCACCCAGAATGGTTAGCTCCAGTAAATGAAGTAAGACCCAGGATGGAAGGAATATATGCTTCCTTAGAAGAAGGTATTGAACGATTAGATGCTGATCCTAACAGAACGAGAGAAGAAGTGTTCCAGTTAGCCGCTAATTTCTATTCCAGATATATATATACCCACCCATTCCATGACTACAATGATAGGACCGGATATCTTGTTGTGAATTGGATTTTGATGCGGTACGGTTATGAACCCTTTACGATTAATGAAACGAATATAGGCCAGTATGTAAATACCATTCAGAATATAAATAGTCCTGCAGATTACATGGAGTTTTTAAATTGGCAATATGGATCAGGTCAATAGCCCAATGGTAGTTGTAATAATAACAATACAAAGAACATTCCGGGATATCATTTTGTGACACAACCAGTTCTGACAAAATTGTTCCCCGGCGATGGGGCTCGGATATCCGTTCGGCAAAAGATTTGCAGGGATAAATTATGAAAGATAAAAGATCGGTTGAGAAAATTTGTTTGATCACGGTGCTATTAGTTTTTTCTTACTTTTTGTCGGCACCGGCCGAAGAAGGGTGGAGTATCTGTAGCTATCGGACGTTGCCCCAGTTAAACAAAGGGGGAGATTGGAAGCCTACCAAGGATTTAATATCTACAGATACACTTACGGCTGCAGAGTCGAAAATAGACCAGTCAATAATAGACCCTCCCGCTCCTTTTGAATATATAACGCCTAATGGAGCGGGGATTTATAGTGTAGTTTGGGGGCCGGATTTTAATGGAGACGGCCAGGGTGATTTAATAGTAGTTCAGATTGGGCAAACACTGCCGGGTGACGCCGTAGGAGGTTATACACGCGGTGGAGATGCCATGTTCAATAGCGCAATTAGCTTCCAGTTCATGGATCCCGCCAGCCTCCAAGTAAATAACGCCAAAGCTGCAAAAGGGACCTTGGATACGCAAGGCAATCCTCAACCTTCGGGGTGGGCTACTGTAAGCGGCGGAGAAGTCAAGGCTTATCGAATAGTAAAAGATGGGGATGGCTTCCGGGTAGAACAAGTCGATAACGAATTTATCCAAGCCATTAATAACGGCGCTGCCTTTGCGGTATACAGCGTGGATTCCGCAAAAGGACTGATGGTGGTAAGTAATGACGGAATTTTTATTGATGTTTCGGGTTTAGCTGTAGACTTTGAAGAAGGGCGCACAGACGCTTCCATGCTGTCTGCGGGTTCGGGGATTAACTGGTTAGAGAGGCCTTCTTCCGATGTCTTTCTGCCTCCCGAAATAGGCCTTGCCAGCCCCCAAGACTATAAGTTCACTTACGACTTTGGGCCGCAATATTATACCCTGGCCGTTGTTTCGGATGAGGTGATTCGGCCCACCAGTTTTTTATGCGTACGTCCCAATCCTCAATCTTTTCGACTTGTAGAAAATGACGTTTTTTTTATGGATAGCGTTTCCGCTGCGATAGCGCAGGTTGATTTCCACGGGAACGTCCCGGAGCAGATCCAAGATATTGTTTCGGCGCGAAAAATATTTTGGAGAGGAACCGATGGATATGAACCTGATAGGGATGCTCAGAGGGCAGCAAGCTACGATATGCTATGGAATGGCCTTCAGACTTTCGGAGAATTATTAGGAGAAGAATTTGTTTGCATTGAAGCCGCATTTTTTGCAGAGGCCCTGCTTGAAATGGCGGGTTATGATGCACATGTTGAAATAGGAGTAATTAACCCAGAGACTGCGCAACGAATGGGTGTTCCTGAAGGCACACCATTAAACCACGTATGGGTAGTTTTTGATACTGCTGAAGGACCGATGGTGATGGATCCGTTAAAACAGGTAACCCCAAACATTATGCCAGAACAGGAATTTTTAGATGCATATATAGTCAATGGTAACGTTACTGCTTCTTATGACGTATTCCAACATATTGACCCCTAATTAAGGCAGATATCAACAAACAGGAACGTTTTCGGATATCATATTGTGACACAAAAAGTTCTGATAGAATTGTCCCCCGGCGATGGGCCACGGGTCGCCGGGGCTTAAAGTAACTAAACCGATATCGGCAGAAAACGAAGAAACTTTACTTGACAATCCCGGAGGCGGATGGTATAGTTAATATAACCTTTAAGCTGGTTCTTGTGAAACCGGCAAGGTTAAAAGAATGAAATATAAAAACAGTAAAATAAACAGCCTAACTGCAAAAAATACGCGGTTGGGCTGTTTTTTTTTGAGCTCATTATGAGAGAGAAAGCAACAGTACTCGACAAAGAAAATCTCGCCCGCGCGGTGACCCGCATGGCCCACGAGATACTGGAAAAAAACAAAGGTACCCAAAATTTATGCCTGGTGGGCATCAGAAATCGCGGCGTATACCTGGCGGAACGACTGGCAAAGAATATCGAGGAAATAGAAAAGGTCCGCGTTCCTACGGGGGTTTTGGATATTACTTTATACCGCGACGACTTGACTTTGATCGCCGATAAAGCACAGGTGCGTAAGACTGAGATAGATTTTGACATTACCGCAAAGATAGTAGTTTTAGTAGACGATGTCCTTTATACTGGCCGGACTATTCGTTCTGCCCTGGACGCTTTGATAGATTTAGGCCGGCCCGATTCCATACAATTAGCCGTATTGATCGACCGCGGCCACCGCGAGCTTCCCATCCGCGCGGATTACGTGGGTAAAAATATCCCTACCGCTCAGGGAGAGTCTGTTGAGGTGCGCCTGGAGGAATCCGACGGGAAAGACGAAGTTGTTATCGTCGAAAAAGAAATTTAGTTACCTGTTACAAAAAATGTGGATTAGAAAAGACTTGTTAGGGTTAGAGGAGCTGAGTAAGGAAGAGCTGGAGTTGATCCTTTCTACCGCCGAATCTTTTAAAGAAGTCTCTACGCGCGAGATAAAAAAAGTCCCTGCGCTGCGCGGCAAGACCGTAGTAAACCTTTTTTATGAGCCTTCCACCCGCACCCGCGTTTCTTTTGAAGTAGCGGCAAAGAGGCTGTCGGCGGATGTGATTAATATAGCAGCAGAGGCCTCCAGCGCCCGCAAAGGAGAGACCTTAATCGACACCGGAAGAAATATCGAGGCTTTGAAAGCGGATATTATTGTAGTCAGGCATAATGCTTCAGGCGCAGCTGCGATGTTAGCCCGCAATGTCAATATCAGCGTGGTCAATGCCGGAGACGGATGGCATGAACATCCTACCCAGGCGCTCCTGGATATTTTTACCCTTAAGGAAACACTCGGCAGGATCGAAGGATTAAAGGTCAGCATTGTCGGGGATATAGCGCATTCACGGGTTGCGCGTTCTAACATCTGGGGCTTGGCTAAATTGGGGGCACAGGTAACTGTCTGCGCACCAAGAATACTTATGCCTCCGGGTATAGAAGAGATGGGCGCGCGCATAAGCTATGATATCGATGAAGCCCTGCACGATGCGGATGCGGTGAATGTCTTAAGGATGCAGTTTGAGCGCGATGAACAAAAAGCCTTTCCTAACCAATTCGAATATTTGGAAGCTTTCGGGGTGACGCAAGAGAGGCTTAAAAAAGCCAAGAAAGATATAATAGTGATGCATCCCGGACCGATCAACCGCGGCATTGAGATGTCCAGCGAAGTAGCGGATGGTGCGAATTCGGTGATATTGGAGCAGGTGACAAACGGCATTGCCGTGAGGATGGCGGTATTATTTTTAGTAGCGCAAGCCTCGGACAGCCGGAAAACAGAAGCGCATGAATAAAAATAATAAGATTTTGATCAAGGGCGGACGGCTGATTGATCCAGCGAACAAACTTGATGATATCGGGGATATCCTTATAGGCGCAGGCAAGATCATTCAAGTGGGGAAGGATATCAAAGTAAATTCTTCTTTAGTGATAGATGCCTCCGGGAGAATTATCGTGCCTGGGCTCGTGGATATGCACGTGCATCTTAGAGAGCCGGGAAGAAAAGATAAAGAGACCGTAGCTTCCGGCACAAAGGCTGCTGCTAAAGGCGGGGTTACTTCGGTTTTGGCGATGCCTAATACCCAGCCGGCGATAGATTGCCCGGAAAACGTCAGGCTTTTAAAAGAAAGCATAAAAAATAGCGCAGCGGTAAGAGTATTTATTTGCGCGGCGGTCACCAAGGGTAGAAAAGGTGAGGAGCTAACCGATATAGCAAAGTTAAAAAAAGAAGGCGTAGTGGCTATTTCAGACGACGGCTCTTCCGTAGATTGCGATAAATTAATGTTGAAGGCTCTATCAAAGGCAAGGGAAGAGAAGGTTTTAGTGATCTGCCATAGCGAAGACAAGGGCCTTTCTAAGAACGGCGTAGTGAATTTAGGGTTGACTTCAACGCGCATGGGGCTTAGGGGGATTTCGCGCGAGTCTGAATACGGGCGAGTAAAAAGAGATATATTCTTGGCGCAAAAATCCAAAGCTCGCCTTCATATCGCCCATGTCAGCTGCCGCGAGTCCGTAGAGCTGATATTTCAGGCGAAGAAAAAAGGGTTAAAGATCACAGCAGAAACCGCGCCTCATTATTTTGCCTTAACCGAAGATTCAGTATTGGGTTATGATACGAACATGAAAATGAACCCTCCCCTAAGGGGAAAAGAAGACGTTGCCGCGATAAAGCAGGGTTTGGCTGATGGGGTAATCGATATAATCGCATCCGATCACGCCCCACACACAAAAAATGAAAAAGATATTGAGTTTGAACAAGCGGAATTCGGCGTAATCGGGCTTGAAACGGAGCTTGCAGTGAGCGCCCGCGAATTAGTGCATAAAGGGATATTGAGTTGGCCTCAGCTGGTAGAAAAAATGTCCCTTAACCCGGCAAAGATTTTAGGTATCAATAAAGGGACGCTTAGCCTTGGGCAAGATGCGGATATCGTAATTTTTTCTGCCGATAAAAAATGGAAAGTCAGCGAAGACAACCTGGTCTCTAAGTCTAAAAATTCGGCTTTTCTGGGATTGGATTTACCGGTAGTCGTAGAATATACCGTTTGCCGGGGAGAAGTGGTGTACAGTGATGAAGTTTATCGTCACTAAAGAATTAGGCAGGCTTTTGAAGTGGCTGAGGATTTTAGGTTATGACGCCGAATATTTTAAACAGGATAATTTAAGTTCCCTGCTTATCGCCGCCTTAAAAGACGAGCGGATAATCTTGACCCGTAACCACCGTTTACCTAAAGCAACTGCGATTAAGATCCTGTTTATACATAGCCAGAAGATCAAGGACCAAGTGGTAGAGGTTTTAAAGGCTTTAGATATAAGGCCCAAGCCCCAAGAGATGTTTACGCGCTGCATACTTTGTAATAAGCCGCTTGAGAGCGTAGCGAAGGCAAAGATCAAAGATAAGGTCCCGGAATATGTGTTTAAAACACAGGAAGACTTTATCGGTTGCCCGCAATGCCGGCGTATCTATTGGCAAGGTACGCATTGGGGCAATGTTGCCAAGACGCTGGAGGAGATAACTTGATCTATAATCTCCCCGGGCAAAGCGAGGGAAAATGGAATTTATAGCCGATTTTCACATTCATTCCAAATACAGCCGCGCTACTTCCAAAGATATGGATATCGTCCATATCGCCCAGTGGGCTAAATCTAAGGGCATTACCCTGATGGGTACGGGTGATTTCACCCACCACCTTTGGCTGGAAGAATTAAAACATAATTTAGAAGACTTAGGAAACGGCCTTTTTAAGTACCAAGGGGTGTATTTTATTTTGTCAGCCGAGATAAGCAGCATATATTCAAAGAACGGCAGGGGTTACCGTATACACAACGTAGTCTTAAGCCCTTCTTTTAAAACAACGGATAAAATAAACGATACATTATCGCGCTACGGTAACCTTGCTTCTGACGGCAGGCCTATATTAGGCATGGACGCCGAAAACCTGGCGGAAATCATTTTTGATATAGATGAAAATTGCATGGTCATCCCAGGGCATATCTGGACCCCATGGTTTTCTCTTTTTGGCTCCATGTCCGGGTTCAATAAGATAGAAGATTGTTTTGAAAAACAGACGCCCAAGATATTTGCTTTGGAAACGGGCCTTTCTTCGGATCCGGCGATGAACTGGCGGTTAAGTAAGCTTGACCGTTTTACCCTGGTTTCAAACAGCGATTCGCACTCTCCTGCCAAGATAGGGCGCGAAGCCAATGTCTTTAACTGCGATTTAGATTACATGACTATCCGGGATGTATTGAAGACGAAAGACAAAGAAAGATTTTTATATACCGTTGAATTTTATCCGGAAGAGGGGAAATATCACTTTGACGGCCATCGTTTATGTAAAGTACGCCTATCTCCGCAGGAGACCCGTAAATATCAAGGCAGGTGCCCTGAGTGCGGAAAGGCAGTGACTGTAGGGGTGATGAACAGGATAGAGCAACTGGCAGACCGTCCGCAAGGGTATGTTCCTTCTAACAGCATCCCCTTTAAAAGCCTTATACCTTTAGATGAGATCATCGCTGAGGCAAAAGGGGTGTCTAAGACTTCGGTGGGAGTAGAGAAAGAATACCGCAGCCTGATAAGCCAATTCGGGGCAGAGTTCGATATTTTATTAAAGTTTTCTCAGGAAGATCTATTGAAAAAATTACCAAGGCGTATCGCCGAAGGCATAATCAGGGTGAGAGAGGCAAAAGTCAGTATCCAGGCAGGTTATGACGGGGAATACGGGATTATTTCGATTTTTGGAGACGAAGGAAAAGAGCCTAAAGAAGAAAAACAACTAAGCCTTTTTTAAAGGGTCATTATGCTGCAAAAGTTTAATTTTGATAATGTGGTTTTTAAAAGAGACAGTTCTGAGGATGCCTTGGCTGTTTCCGGAGATATAACTAATAATTCAAATAGGGATTATAGTTCTGTGGTCTTTAGGCTGGTGATCCTTTCTAAAGAAATTCCTTTAGGGCACGTGATGATTACGATAAACGGCTTTAATAGGGGGCGTCTCAGGCATTTTGAAAAGACGCTTTATAGGATGACCTATAGCGAAGCTATAAATAAAGTCACAGGATACGAAACTTATTTTGAGGGAGGGTATTGATGACGCGCCTGTGGCCCAACGGATAGGGCACTAGCCTCCGGAGCTAGTGATACAGGTTCGATTCCTGTCAGGCGCAAGAATATTCAAAATGACAGTTCTCCCGACAAGCTCTGTAATAGCAGTCGGGATACCGCCCTAGATTTAGGTAGCTGAGCGGTAATTCTGTCCAGGCGCATAAATTCGCATCGGTCCTCGTAATTAGCGAATTTACCCCGGGTAATTTCACGGTTCAGATGTTGGCGAGGGGAAAAGATATTATAATGCGTAAGAAGATTGTAGGTATTATAGGCGGGCATGATTGTTCTAAAGAAGTGGAGCATTTAGCCCAAAAATTAGGCAAAAAACTTAATAAAGTGGTTGACATTTTAGTTTGTGGTGGATTAAGTGGGGTAATGAGGGCGGTATGTAAAGGATTCAAAACAAATAATAATATAACTCTAGGTATTATACCAAGTTACGACAAAAAAAGCGCAAATAATTTTATAGACATCGTAATTCCTACCGGCTTAGGATTGGCAAGGAATGTGTTAGTAGTAAAAAGCGCGGATTTTGTAATCGCTTTACCCGGGGAATCTGGAACCCTCTCCGAAATAGCCTATTGTTTGCAATTTAGTATCCCCGTAGTCAGTCTTAATTCCTGGGATATTCCGGGGGTAATCAAGGCAGGCACGATTGACGAGGCGATAGATACGGCAAAAACCATTTTAAAGAGGAGCTGATTTATGAAGGCGATTTTGTTATTAGAAGACGGAAAGAGCTTTACGGCCGAAGCAATGGGCGCTTGCGGTGAAAGGATAGGCCAGGTTATTTTTAATACCGCAGTTGTAGGTTATCAGGAGATGCTTACCGATCCTGCCAATGCCGGGAAGATCCTGGTCCTTACTTATCCTTTGATCGGAAATTACGGTTGCGCCCCTAAATTCAATGAGTCAAAAAAAATCTGGCCGGCGGCGCTGGTAATTAAAGAAAAAACCCGCATATCTTCCAATTGGCAGGCTCGCCAAAGCTTTGATGATTATGTTAAGGAAAATAAATTATTTGTGGCCTACGAGTTGGATACGCGGACCCTTATGGTACACTTAAGGCAAAAAGGAGAACTCTTAGGGATTGTTTCCACAGAAGATTTTGAAACCAAGCGGCTCCTATCTAAAATCGAGGCGTTCCGCAAAAACCAAAAGGAAAGTTTTCTGCCGCAGGTTTCAGTCAAGAACCCCGTTATTCTTAGGAAGGGAAGATCAAAAAAAAGAAATATCGCGGTTTTAGATCTGGGCATAACGAAAAGTATTACCCATCAACTTGAGGCCATGGGATTTAACCTGGAGATTTTTCCATATAATACTCAACCTAAGGATATCTTGCGCCATAGGCCCATAGCCCTGGTTTTATCCGGAGGCCCGGAAGAGCAGGCGGGATTAGATAAAGTAGCCGATAATATAAGAGCCTTGATCGGGCGCCTTCCGATATTAGGCATATCTTGCGGGCATCAGGTGTTAGCTAAAGCGTTGGGAGGGACGGTGAGTAAATTGAAGATCGGCCACCGCGGAGTCAATTATCCTATCGCTGACCCCGCTTCTTATAAAGGCGAGATCACCACGCAGAACCACGCGTATACCGTAGATGCCGAATCATTGGAAAAAATCAGAGATATTAAAATTACCGCGCATAATTTAAATGACCGCAGCGTGGAAGAAATAGAGAGCAAAAAACTTAAAGTTATCGGAGCACAGTATTATCCGTGTAGTCCGGGATTGGGTGAGACAAATAACATCTTTAAAAGGTTTGCGAAGATGTTGAAGTAGCAAGGGCGATCCGCGGCTTGCCTGCCGGCAGGCCTAAATTATGTGCTCATTGAAGGAGAAAATAATGCCAAAAAGAAAAGATATTAAAAGGATTTTAATGATCGGCTCGGGCCCTATCGTTATCGGCCAGGCCTGTGAATTCGACTATTCCGGTTCCCAGGCCTGCAAGGCACTAAGAGAAGAAGGGTATTATACCATTCTTGTAAATTCTAACCCCGCCACCATTATGACTGATCCGGGAATGGCCGATGTCACCTATATCGAGCCGTTGAATGTTGAAATGGTGACTAAAATTATCGCCAAAGAGCGGCCGGATGCGATTTTGCCGACCTTAGGAGGCCAGACCGGTTTAAACCTGGCTTTCTTTTTGATGAAAGAAGGGATTTTAAAAAAATACGGCGTTGAATCGATCGGGGCATCGGTTGAGGCGATATCCTGCGCAGAAGACCGGCTATTGTTTAAAAAAGCCATGCAAGAAATAGGGATCGATGTCCCTAAGAGCGGGATTGCTACTTCTGTAGAAGAAGGATTAAGGATAGGATCAAATATCGGTTTTCCTTTGATCTTAAGGCCCGCTTACTGTTTGGGAGGAAGCGGCGGAGCGACTGCTTATAACAAAGAAGAATTGGGAAAGTTCCTTGATAAGGGCCTAGACACTAGCCCCGTGCACCAGGTTTTGGTGGAGCAGTCGGTCTTAGGATGGAAGGAGATCGAGTTTGAGGTCATGCGTGATTGCGCGGATAACGTGATCATGATCACCTCGATGGAAAACGTAGACCCCATGGGAGTGCATACGGGAGATAGTATTGTTGTCGCTCCCGCGCAGACTTTGACTGCGGAAGAATATACGAATTTCGTCAATCTTTCTAAAAAAATTATCCGCCGCATAGGGGTATCGGGAGGCGGAGCTAATATTCAATTCGGGCAAAATCCTAATAACGGGCAAATCGTAATCATTGAAGTCAACCCCCGGCTTTCCCGCTCATCTGCTTTGGCCTCAAAGGCCACCGGGTTTCCTATCGCAAGAGTCGCTACCAAACTGGCAGTAGGCTTAAGCCTGCCCGAAGTGATGAACCAGATCACCGCCAAGACGACTTCTTTTTTTGAGCCGACGGTAGATTACTGCGTTTTTAAGATCTGCAGGTTTACTTTTGAAAAATTCCCCAAATGCGAACGCCTCATAAATACCTCTATGAAGGCTGTGGGAGAGGCAATGTCCATAGGAAGGAATTTTAAGGAAGCCTTGCAGAAAGGCATCCGCTCTATCGAAACCGGAAGGTTTGGCTTCGGAGCAGACGGAAAGGATAAAATTACCGATGAAGAACTGCTAAGGCCTGGTAATGAATTGATGAAATTAATCAAAGACAAAATACGTATACCTAACGACGAAAGATTATTTTATATCAGGTATGCTTTAAAGGCCGGGTTATCCTGCGAAGATATCTATCATCTCTCGCGCATAGACCGTTGGTTTATAGATAATATGAAAGAATTAGTTGAGACGGAAGAAGAAATCAAAAAGTTCCGGAATAAGCATTCCGAAGACGAATTAAAGATCCCCGTTGAATTATTGCTTGAGGCCAAAAAAGACGGTTTTTCTGACCGGCAATTAAGCCATCTATTGAATTCCAAGGAGGAGGCAGTGCGTAAATTCCGCAAGAAAAATAATACCAAGAACGTCTATAAACTTGTCGATACCTGCGCCGGAGAATTCACCGCCAAGCAGCCATATTTTTATTCTACCTACGAAACACAGGAAGAAGGCCGGCCGAGCAAAAACAAAAAAGTAGTGATCTTAGGCGGCGGCCCCAACCGCATCGGCCAGGGGATAGAGTTTGACTATTGTTGCTGCCATGCCGCTTACGCGCTTCGCGAAGAAGGCATTGATAGCATCATGATCAATTGTAACCCCGAGACTGTCTCGACCGATTACGACACCTCAGACAGGCTATATTTTGAGCCACTCACCTTAGAGGATATTCTAAATGTGATCGAGCTTGAGAAGCCAATGGGAGCAATCGTGCAGTTCGGAGGCCAGACCCCGCTTAACTTAAGCGTTGCCCTGCGTAATGCCGGAGTGCATATCTTGGGCACAAGCGCGGAGAATATCGATATCGCCGAAGATAGAAAGCGTTTTAAGCAAATGCTTGAAAAGTTAAAACTCCTGCAGCCTGAAAGCGGCACAGCCTTTACTTTCCAGGAAGCAAAACAGGTGGCAGCAAAAATAGGATATCCGGTTTTGGTGCGCCCTTCTTATGTTTTAGGCGGACGGGCGATGGAGATCGTCTACGATGAGTCGACCTTGGAGAAATTCATCCATGAAGCAGCCAGTGTTTCCGGCGAACACCCGATCCTAATCGATAAATTCCTTGAGGACGCCATTGAGGCAGACGTGGATGTGATCGGCGATGGAGATACCTTTGTCATCGGAGGGATCATGGAGCATATTGAAGAAGCAGGGATACATTCCGGAGATTCTGCAATGGTCCTGCCTCCCTACAGTTTATCTTCGGATATATTGAATAAGATCAGGGAAGCTACTTACAAAATGGCTAAAGAATTGAACCTTTTAGGACTGATGAACGTGCAATACGCGGTTAAGGACGATAAGGTATATATCTTAGAAGTGAACCCTCGCGCTTCACGGACAGTGCCTTTTGTTTCAAAAGTCATCGGCGTGCCCCTGGCAAAACTTGCTACCAAGGTAATGTTGGGGAAAAAGCTGAAGAGTTTAGGCTTCACTCAGGAGATTATCCCCAAACACGTGGCGATAAAAGAATCGGTTTTTCCTTTTGCCAGATTCCCCGGCGTAGATATTATTTTAGGGCCTGAGATGCGTTCTACCGGAGAAGTTATGGGTATTGATACTGATTTTGCGCGCGCTTATATCAAAAGCCAAATAGCAGCCGGACAGAATCTTCCAAAAAAAGGCAATGTTTTTATCTCGGTAAGAGATAGAGATAAGCGCGCAGTGATTATGATCGCAAAGAAGCTCCAGGATTTAGGCTTTTCCATTTATTCTACTTCCGGGACAGCCGTCTCTTTAGAAAAAAGCGGCGTCTCTGTAAAAATATTGCCTAAAATAGCGGAAGGCAGGCCGAATCTCCTGGATTTGATGAAGGACGGCAAGATCCAACTCGTTATAAATACGCCTTCAGGAAGAATTCCCCGGCAGGATGAGGTCAAAATCCGCTCACACGTGGTACTGTATAATGTCCCTTATACTACTACGATCTCGGGGGCCCAGGCTACTGTAAGCGGGATAGAGGCGCTTATTAAAAAAGACCTGGAAGTACAATCCTTACAGCAGTACCATAAAAAGGCAAAAGGCAAAAGGTAAAAGTAAAAATGAAGATACGGGGCCGAAAGTTTTTAGTTTTGAGCCTTAAGATTTAGATCCAATCGACGAGGAGAACGAAGCGATGCCTGAGCTGCCGGAAGTTGAAACAATCAAACGGGAATTACAAAAAACTGTTCTGGGGAAAAGAATAACGCGAGTATGTATCCATCGCCCCGTTGTCATAAGAGAACCTCCTGCGGATCAATTCAAAAAAGGCGTCGAAGGCCGGCTTATCAAAAATATATTACGTAAGGCGAAGGTCTTGATACTGGAGCTATCAAACGGAAAATCGCTGGTAATTCATTTGAAGATGACCGGGCAATTAGTCTATCCGGGAGACGGAAAATCGAGCCGGGTAAGCTTTCTTCTATCGGGCGGCAAATACCTGGATTTTAATGACCAGAGGTTATTCGCTGAGTTAAGGCTCCTGGATGATTGGAAAGAGCTTAAATTTATCCAAAACTTAGGCCCTGAACCTTTTGCCATAAGCGAAGAAGAATTTATAAAAATGGTCTCAGGGAAAAAAGCCAGAATCAAGCCTCTTTTATTGGACCAGTCTTTTATTTCCGGAATAGGCAACCTCTATGCGGCAGAGGCTCTTTTTAGAGCCGGGATCTATCCGGGCAGACAGGCTTTTAGCCTATCCGATAAAGAAAAACGGCTGCTTTATAAAACCATAATAGGGATATTGAAGGACGCCATAAAACATAAAGGCTCTTCGGTTGATCAGTACGTGCGAGTTACGGGTAAGCCCGGTAATTATGTAAAATTCCATAGGGTATATGACCGTTTAGGAAAGCCTTGTTTTATTTGTAAGACTCCGATAAAAAGGATAGCCCTGGGAGGAAGAGGCACCTATTTTTGCCCTAAGTGCCAAAGATAATCATAATGAAAAAACGGATCAAGGTAAACGGATTTGTGATGTTTTGCGCTTTATTATTGGTAGTGGTTTTCCCGGAAGTCTTCATCCGCCACACCTCGCTGCGCTCTTTCGATCAGATTGCAGAAATAGCAGGGTTTACTTTTCTTCTTCTGGGCCAATTAATCAGGGTTTCAGCCAGGGGCTTTAAGGCCGAGCATTCAGCTAACGGCCGCTCTTTGATCAAAGACGGCCCCTATATGCTTGTGCGTAACCCCATGTATCTGGGGATAATTTTGATCGGCCTGGGTATAGTGCTGGTATTATTTAAGTGGTGGGTATCGTCCATTTTTCTTGCGGCCTTCCTTTTTAGGTATGCGGCTTTGATTATTAAAGAAGAAAAGAAATTAATGGATATTTTTCCTGAAGATTACCGGGATTATAAAAAGCGCGTCCCTCGTTTGCTTCCTTCTTTATCTTTATTGCTGGATAAAGATATAGCAGAGTATCTGCCTTTAAAAGTCTCTTGGCTAAAGAAAGAGATCGCTCCCATATTAATCGTGTTATTAATGACTATTTTTGTTGAATCTTGGGAAGATATCGTAAATAATGGGCTAAGGACATATTTCCAGGAGACTGTGATCATCGTCCTTATATTTATATTGTTTCTAATATTAGCCATTTATTTGAGCAAAAGGACGGTTGCCCTTGGGCAAGATTATGCAAACAAAAGCAAAAGTAATTAAAAATATTGAAGTTGCGCCAAAATATTATAGAATAATCTTATTCTGTCCCCAGATCGTAAAAGAAGCCTTGCCTGGACAGTTTTTAGAAATCAAGGTTACCGAGAAGATAGAGCCGTTTTTAAGAAGGCCGTTTAGCATAAATCGGATTTCCGGAAAGCATATCGAAATCCTTTATGAGATCAAGGGGAAAGGCACGCGGCTACTTTCGCGCATCCGCGCAGGTAATTACCTTGATATAATCGGGCCGCTAGGCAACGGTTTCAGTTATCAGCCTAAGCTGTCACAGGGGAAAATAATTTTAGTTGCAGGAGGCATGGGGGTCGCTCCTTTATTTTTCCTTGCAGGAAAAATAAAGGAAATCAAAAATCAAAAATCAAAAATCAAAAATTTAGTTTTGATCGGCGCCAAGACCAAGAAACAGGTTCTTTGCGAGCAAGAATTTAAGAAGATGGGTTATGAGGTAAGGATCGCTACTGATGACGGCTCTGGCGGTTTTAAGGGTACCGTTACGGAGTTATTAAAAAAAATGTTATCGGACTTCGGCCTTCGGCCATCGATCATCTATGCCTGCGGCCCCAGGCCTATGCTGAAAGCGCTCTCCGTACTATCTGCGCGGCGTAATATAAATACCCAGGTTTCTTTAGAAGAGCATATGGCCTGTGGGATAGGCGCATGCTTAGGCTGCGTTGTGAAACTTAAAACGCAAAAGTCAAAAGGTAAAATCGATTTTGAATATAGAAGAGTATGTAAGGATGGGCCGGTTTTTGATGCAAGGGAAGTAGTGTGGTAGGAGATATCTCTTCGCATGCTCGGAGTTCCCACTAGCGCGGCCTGCCTGTCGGTAGGAGTAAGTTATGGCAATAAGATAGTACATTACCTAACGCTCGAAAATTCTATGGGAATTTTCTCGCAGGTAATGTATAAATTCGGCCCAACAACTTATGTCGTCACAGAAACACCCCACCCGTAACATCAGGGGGTGTCCGCTTTGCGGTAAGCGGCGCACCGGCTGATCTAATAAAGCCGGGTGCTAGCTCACTTTGTTCGCTCCATAAGTTGTGGCCTCATTTAGGAGGGTTAAGATGCCTACGGTGCCGTTTGTTTCAATCATCATCCCGGTGAAAAATTTTGAGCGTACTATCGAGAAGACTTTTGAATACCTGCTGAACGTAGATTACCCGCGTGCATCCTGGGAATGGGTGATCGCAGACGGCGGCTCAAACGATAAAACTATACCTATTATTAAAGATTGGCAAAAGAAATATCCTTTCATAAAGTTGGTAGAGATCCCTAATTGCCCCTCTCCGGGCTTTGCGCGAAATAAAGCCCTGGAAGTAGTCAAGGGCGAATTCCTTTTCTTTACTGACGCAGACTGCGCCCCCTGTTCGGATTGGCTCAAGGAGATGCTTAAGCATTTTGACGCCGATCCGAATATCGCGGCAGTAGGCGGAGAAGTTTATACCTTAAAAGTTGACCCTGATAATCTGGTTGAGGCATGGTGCCAGCACTTCAGGTTCAATATGGTCTCACCCCGCTACGGTTTTATCAAGGAAGGCTATTATCCGGATTTCCCTAAGGAGCCCCTGCCCTCGGATATCGGAGGGCATAAAGGGTATTTCTTCGGCACCTGCAATGTCGCTTATAGGCGCAAAGCAATGGAAGATATCGGAGTGAAATTTTGGGATAGGCCAACAGGCGAAGATATGAATCTAAGCTATGAATGCAGGAGGCACGGCTATAAGTTTTATTTTGCTCCCAAGGCAAAAGTAGACCATATGCACCGCGCGGACTTAAAGGCCTTACGAAAGGTCTGGGTGACCTATGGCCAGGCGCATCTTCCTTTGATCGAAAAATATGTCAAGAAGAACGGACTTGAGGTCATATTCCAGAATCTAAAAGGCACGCCCTCTTTTATCCTGCCTTTTCCTATGAAGGGCTTTGTGTATATAGGAAATTTTTATCTTATGCATATATATGCGATCTTCTTCATCTTGGGCCTGGCCCTTAGTTTTATCCTGCCGGGAATATTATGGAAGGCGGTTACTCTTGCGTTTTTGGTCCTGGCTGTGCATTATTCTTTTCAGTATGTAAAATGGAACTTTGATATGGAGCCAAAGGATAAGTTCTGGGTCTGGGGTAAGATGAAATACCTTACTAATTTGAGTTTTATCCAGGGGGGCTTAAAGGACTTTAAGAAATATAAGATATTATGCATAGAGCCCAGTTTCTAATGAAAATCCAAATGTCAAATACAAAAATCCAAGCCGATTCTTTAATTCCAAATTTTAAAATGATTTATTTTAATATTTGTTATTGGGATTTTTAAGATTCATTTGTCATTTGGATTTTGATATTTGAGATTCACGGGAGGGTATATATGAATCAACTGCTGTATATTCTATTAGGGTTGGCCGCGGGTATTTGCGGCGGATTGTTCGGTATTGGAGGAGCGACAATTTTGATCCCGGCTTTGGTTTTTCTTTTTGGCCTGACACAGCATCAGGCGCAGGGGACAACCCTGGCGATCATGGTTCCCCCTATTGGATTATTGGCCGCCTTGCGTTATTATTATGCCGGGAATATAAAACTGAACTTAGCCGTTTTTATCTGCATAGGTTTTTTCATCGGCGGCTTGATCGGAGCCAATTGGGCGCAGAACATATCCGACCCTTTACTAAAAAGAATGTTCGGTATTTTTCTTCTATTTGTTTCTTTGCGCATGATTTTCGCCAAATAGGCTACGGTTGCCGGGTTCCGTCCCAGGAACTCGTTGAATATACAGTAGCCCCAGAGGTGGGGTTACTGGAAACTCTGGAAATGATATGATGGCGGTCAATTTAGGAAAATTAAAGCTTAAAAATCCGGTAATGGTTGCCTCGGGTACTTTCGGTTACGCCGAAGAGTTCTCTGGTTTCATGGATTTAAGGAAGCTGGGAGCTGTTATTACAAAGACTATTACTTTAAAGCCAAGGCCGGGCAATCCTATGCCGCGCACCTGCGAAACTCCCGCAGGCATGCTTAATTCTATCGGGCTTGAAAATCCCGGGATAGAGGATTTTTTAAAAAAGAAATCCGATTACCTTAAAAAATTAAAAGTCCCTATTATCGTAAGCATAGCTTCAGAAGATAGTCCGGATGAATTCATAACTTTAGCAAAAAGACTGGATAAAGAATATTTTGTTTCGGCAATAGAGCTGAACATATCCTGCCCGAACATCAAAAAAGCAGGATCAAAAAGGAAAAGTGAAAAGTTGATCGCCCAGGATCCCAAGGCTACCTACGACCTGGTAAAGAAAGTGCGTAAGGCTACCAAAAAGACCCTGATCACAAAGCTTTCTCCCAATGTCACGGATATTACTAAGATCGCAATGGCCGCAGAAAATGCCGGTTCTGATACGCTTTCATTGATCAATACGCTCGGCGCCATGAGCATAGATATTTTAAACAAGAAGCCTAAGCTCGCTGCGATCACCGGAGGCTTAAGCGGCCCGGCGATACGGCCGGTTGCGCTGCGTATGGTTTGGGAGGCTTACCGGAAAGTTAAAATACCTCTTATTGGTTTAGGCGGAATTATTGATACTGAAAGCGCCATTGAATTTTTCTTAGCCGGCGCATCTGCTGTGGCAGTAGGTACAGGGAACTTTATAAATCCTAAGACTAGCCTAGAGATCATCGAGGGAATCAAAAAATATTTATCCGCAAATAAGATCAGGGATATCCGTAAAATTACAGGAGCCCTTAACATATGAAAAAAACACCGCAGATCATCCTGGCCCTGGATGTGGATACTCGCGCTGAGGCAATGCGCTGGGTAAAAAGGCTTTATCCTGAAGTCGGAATATTTAAGGTCGGCCTTAAACTTTATACTGCCGGGGGGCCTTCGATTGTGCGCGATATAGAAAAAACAGGCGCAAGGGTATTTTTAGACCTTAAGTTTAATGATATACCTAACACCATGGCTGATGCGACGAAAGAGCTTCTTAAATACAAGGTTTCGATGTTTACCGTGCATACTTTATCAGGTCCCGCGGCGCTGGAAGCAGTAGCTTCGGCTTGCGCAAAAAATAAAACTAAGGCTTTGGGAGTTACTATATTGACCAGTATCGGCGCGCGCTTCTTAAAAGATCTAAAGATTACCCGCAGCTTGGCCGAAGAAGCGCTTTATCTGGCTCGCATGGCTAAAAGATGCGGTTTGTCAGGGGTAGTTTGTTCCGCTGGCGAAGCAGTATTGATGAGAAAGCATCTGGGAAGGGATTTTCTTATAGTCTGCCCCGGGATACGCATGAAAGGTGATTCGAGAGACGACCAGAGCCGTAGCGCAACACCTGGTTTTGCGGCCTCATCGGGAGTTGATTATATTGTCGTGGGCCGTCCGGTCTTAAAAGCAAAAGAACCGCTTAAGGCGATAGAAGCGATAAAGCGGCAGCTTAATCCATAGGAGTAAAATATGGCAGAGGATATCAAGGGCTTGATTGAAAAGATAAACCAGGAAGGAATAAAGGCAGCAGAAGAAAAAGCGGCTGTGATCATAGCCGAGGCTAAAAAGGGCTCTGAGGAAATAATATCGCAGGCTAAAAAAGAAAGTCAGCGCCTTTTGGATGAGGCAAAAGATAGAATTGCCCAGGAAGACGCCAAAGAAAAGGCGCTTTTGGCTCAGGCGGCCAGGGACATGCTTTTAGCGCTTAGGCAGGAGATCGGCCTTACGCTGGATAAAATAATCCGTCAGGAAACAGAATCCGCATTTACTCCGGAGATAATCATAAAAGTGATTTCCGAGCTATTGAAAAATCAAAACACTACTATGCAAGGAGTAACTATTACCTTGAATGAAAAAGACGCTCAGGCTCTGGAAAAAGGCGCGCTGGCTAAATTAAAAGAGCAGGTTAAAAAAGAGATTATTTTGCGCCCTTCGCAACAGGTAAATAAGGGTTTTTTGATAAGTTTTGACGCGGGTAAATCCCAGTTTGAGTTTACCGATAAGGCTATCTCTGAATATATAGGCAGTTACCTTAAGCCAAAACTCAAAGACCTATTGGAGCAAGCGATAAAATAGAATGGCTGATTTTTATCCTTATTTGATTTCAAGTCTCCCCATGCTTAATTTTGGAATGAAGCCCCCGTTTTTAAAAAGCAGTTTCTTAAGGCTATGTTCGGAGTTCATCCCTGATAGCGATTCCGATATATTGAGGGATCTGCCTGAAAGTGATGATTATGCAAAGAAAACTTTTCGGCATCCGATAACAGGGAAATGGGTTGTTTTTGATGTTGCCCTACGTAATGCTTTGGCTAAGGCGCGCGCAAGCCGCAAGCATATTGATGCAACAGTATATCTGCGCCCCGGGCAGGAAGAAGGGGTATTTTTTGAGCAGATCGCGCAGCAGGCAGTAAGAACGCCCTCGGTCGTAGAAGCTGAAAAATTATTGGATGAGGCGCGGTGGAAGAAACTTGAAGAATTAAGTACCGGGCATTATTTTGACGTAGGTTTTTTAATAACCTACTTCTATAAGTT
>JAFGET010000012.1 GCA_016931435.1 Candidatus Omnitrophota bacterium | reverse complement strand
TATACTTCTACATTATAACGGAGGCAACTTCAGCGGTTCAACAGGAGGTTATTATTAATAAAACAGATAGAATACAGAAGGAGGCAGCACCCATGAGAAAAGGCTTTACGTTGCTGGAGTTGATCATTGTCATTATCATTATCGGTATACTCGCTTCTCTAGGGTTCATACAGTATACCAAGACATTGGAAAAAAGCAGGTCGGGAGAAGCTAAGCAGATATTAGGCCAGATCCGCTCTGCCCAGATAACTTATTATCAGGAATATAATGCTTTTGCGACAGCCATGAATAATTTATATGTAAACGCTCCTACGACTTGCACGGCTACACATTATTTTTCTTATGACCCCAATGAAACCGGAGGGTTTATAAATGCCAGCCGCTGCACCGGCTCAGGTAAAACGCCGGATGTAGCTTCTGCCGATAGCTATTTTATTCGCATAAATGTCAATTACGGTAACTGGAGCGGGACAGAAGGCTATTATTAATATTGGTTTGCCGGAAACCTTGTATGCGAAAAGATATTATTTCGTGGCGGGAGGAGAACGAGCGGGGTTTTACCATTATGGAATTAATGCTTGTTTTAATCATTGTATCCATATTGGTCGCCCTTGCCCTTCCGCAGTACTCCGGTCACCGGGAACACACTTTAGGCAAAGAAGTCCAGGCACAACTTAAGCTTATTATCTCCGCAGAAAAACTCTACCGCCTTGAAATGGGCGATTTTTACCCCACCAATAATATAAGCGATATAAACGCTATTAATGAAAACCTTTCGCTTTCATTAATAGAAACAAATTGGAACTATACTATTGACAGATACTGTGGACCTGAATGCGTGAATGTTTCTGCGCAGAGAAATAGCACGGATTCGAAGTATTCAGGTTGCGTATATTGGTATATGTATAATACCAGCATGGCGTCTATGCCGGTCGACGCAAGCAAAAATAACGACGAATGGTGTCCTTAAGGGCGATGATATTTAAGAGAGCCGTGACCTTGATCGAAATAATGGTGGTCCTTATTATTATTGCCATTTTGATTGCGTTAGCCCTGCCGGGCTTCAATCAGACCAAGGAGAGAGGCCTGACTAAAGAGGCGAAAGCCAACCTTAAGCTTATCTCAGTGGCTGAAAAGATCTACCGCATGAAAAATGCTTTTTATTATCCTTACAGCGGCTCAGAGACTGTGGCGAGCAATATAAATGAGTCGCTTAAGGTAAAGCTTTTCGAAGAAAACTGGGATTATTCTATTACAAAAGTAGGCAGTTATTTTACTATTTATGCCAACCGCACCGCGGGAGCGTATCCCTCTTGCCAATATAGATTAGGTTGGAATCTGACTGATGAGCCAGCGCCTAGTAATCCTGGTGATTGCCCGTAATAAATACAGCTAACCTTATGCTAAGAAAGGCCTTTACTTTATTAGAAATCCTTGTCTCTACCGTGCTCATAAGCATGATTATGTTCGGCATAATGAGCGGTTTTATAGGTATAGGCAGGTATATCAGCATAAGCCGTTCAGAAACCGTTGCCGGGCAGCTTGCCAGGTTTTTTTTGGGAGAATTGCCCCAGCAGGTAAGGCAGGATAATTGGAATACTTCCTGTTTAGGGGGGAATAGTTCTAATTGTTCGAACGGCGAAACTACTATGGATAATACCGTTTACGGCGTTATTTATAATGTCACTGCGTTTAATGAAAGCGGGGGAGACTTTGCGAACTTAAGCAAGGTGGAACTTAGCATAAGCTGGAATGAGACCACATTCTAATAAGGCTACCACCCTCCTTGAGCTTATCATCGCCGTAATCCTTTTGGGCATTTTAGTGGTCGGGCTTTCCAGTATCGAGACCTTCAGCCGAAGGCATCTTAGGACAACCGACCAACGCACGAGGCTGCAGAACGACCTGTCTTATCTATTGGAACACATGGCAAGAAATATCAATCACGCCATCGGCCTTTCAAGCGAGACCGTGGTCCTGGACCCTTCTCCTTGTTCAGGAGGCGACTGCAGGATAACGGTTTTTATCGATAATCTAAGCGCCACCGACCCCGATCTTCTGGGCATGCGCGATAGCGCAGACTATAATATCTCCTACAGTTTTAATTCAAGCAGCCATACCGTTTATTATTATAAAAATTACGTCGATGAATTTTCCTCGAAAGAAGTGGTCGCTTCCAATATCGAAACATTTATGCCTTCTTATTCCGATACAAATAATTATATCGAAGTCAATGCTTCAGCCTGCTGGGATCCATCGCTTGGCACTTGCGGAGAAGAGATCAGGAACCCGCAAGTAGATATGAATAACCGCATTGAAATGCCCGCAGTATCCATTAATTAGACCACTCATTCCTTAATTTTTACAGTTCACACCGCCGGGCTTAGGTTGAATTTTTTCCTTGACATATAATGATTTATATGGTATATATGACACTTACCATAAGTACAGTAATTCATAATAAATACATTAGTTCTCTTAAGTGTTTTTCACCGAAAGGAAAAATGATGAGCAAGAAAATGAAAAACCTTAAAAACCCCGCCTCCATCACCGCCAAAGATATAATCACTAAGTACAAGCTTTCTTACCAGACCGTGAACCATTATACGGATTTTGGGTTATTGCCGGTTTTGTTCAAAGAAGGCAATGTCAGGCTTTACGACAGGGGCCTGGTAGGCAAAAGGCTCAAGCAGATCAGGGCATTGATGGGCGAAGGTTATTCTTTAAGGTTGATTAGAAAAAAGCTTTTAGGTATATAATTTGTACTTTATAACAGGAATGTAAGATGAGCTATTTCAAGTTGTTAGGATTTGAAAAAGAACCGTTTTCTACAAGCCCTGACCCTGCTTTTTTCTATCTATCCAAAGAGCATGAGACTGCCCTTACCAATATATTAATAGAGGTAAGGCTTAAAAGAGGGCTATCTGTAATCCTGGGAGACGTAGGCACGGGCAAGACTTCGCTTTCGCGAAAGCTCATACAGGAGTTGAAGCTTAGGGACGATTTCGTTTTTAATATCGTGCTCGACCCTTCTTTTGAAAACGAATTTATATTTTTATCATATCTTGTCAAGAATTTTGATATTAACACTGTCTCTTTGAATAACCCCACAATTTTAGACCTGAGGGGGGCTATAGAGAGGTTTCTTTTTCAAAAGGGCGTGACGGAAAATAAGACCGTTACCCTTATTATTGACGAGGCTCAAAAACTCAATGAGAGTTCCCTGGAGATCTTAAGAGTCCTCTTAAATTACGAAACAAACGAATACAAACTCCTGCAGCTGATCCTTTTGGGGCAGCTTGAGCTGCATTCAAAGATAATGAATATCACCAACTTCTTTGACCGGATAAGCTTTAAATATACTTTGAATCCGCTGGATTTTTACGAGACAAAAGAAATGATAAATTTCAGGATACGCCAGGCGGGTTATAAGGCCAATATGCAGCTTTTTATGGATGATGCGGTCAAAGAGATACACCAGTATAGCCGCGGCTATCCAAGGCAAATCACGCTGCTTTGCCACAAGTCGCTAAAAAATCTGGTACTGAGGAATAAATTCATCGTGGATGTAGAGATCATCAGGGAATTAATAGAAGAAGAGATAAAGTTAGGATGGAACAGGAAGGACCTTTTACTCCAGAAGAACAGTTTTTAAAAAAAGGACGAGAATATGCTTAATCTTAATTTTAAAAAAAATAAAGAAGGCGCCGTAAGCTTTAAATTTTACATTTTGCCCGCACTGCTTATTTTTAGCCTGGTTTTAAGCTTAGGCTTGAACCAGATCTACAAGAGCGAAAGAAACAGCTTATTGCAGAAACTCAATGAATTAGGCCAGATCAACAGCGAATTAAACAATAAGCTTAAAGCAATCCTTAAGTCAAGAAGCGATATGGACGCTTACAGAAGGCCTAAATTATCCGGCGCAGAAAAACCTGTACCGGGTGGATCTTTTGTTTCCTCGGCGCCTTTAGAGGGTAAGAGGCGTGATACCGAATCAAGCTTGATGCGATTAAAGGATTACATGAAAAGCCTGCAAGAACAAAGGGATTCCCAGCAGGAGAGCTTAAGCCAGATGTCTGTTTTATTGGATTCTAAAGAAAAGGAGATCGCAAGATTAAATGGAGATAACCTCAGCTTAAAGACAGGCCTGGAAAAGGCGGTTGCCGATAATAATAAGCTGAAAATTGAGTTTGAATCCAGCATCGGTAACTTGAGGGCCCAGCTTTCGCAGAAAGAATATGAATTAGTAGGCATGGTATTAAAACTAGAAGATGAGAACCGCGATCTAAAAGAAAGGTTTAAAGCGACATCAGAGGCGAATATAGGCTTAAGGAAAGAATTAGCAGAAGGCATAGCCGGCGTAGATCTAAGGCTTTCCGAAGCTAATAAAAGAGTGACTGAGCTTACGGGCGTTAATTCTTACCTGGAAAAACAAGCTTCCGTATTCAGGCAGGAGAAATTACAATTAGAAGAAAGCTTAAAGACGCTGAAGTCAGAACTTAGATCGCAGGAGAGCGCGAACGTATCCCTGAATAAAAAAGTCGATGATCTAGAATACAGATTAGGCAAAAGCCAGAAAGAAAACGCCGCCATCAAAGAAGAGTTAGCGGGATTACTTACTGCGAAAAAAAGCCTTAGCCTTGAGCTTGAAGAACTTAAGGTATTAAGAGACGGCAATGAGAGGCGTATCGGCCAGCTCCAGGCGCAGATAAAAGATCTGTCTCAATCGCGGGACAGCCTGAAGGAAGATTATGGTATGCTTTCCGAGATCATCAATAAAAAAGAATCGGAATTAAAAAGCGCTAAAAATGAACTTGCCCGGGTAAATGAAGTTTTGATAAAGAACAGTAATGAAAGAGGCACGCTTCTTATCGCCATGAAAGAAAAAGAAGAAGGTATGTTGAAAATAAATTCTGAATTAGAAGGAATGAAGCTTAAGCTGGATTCGCTTAAGGCTGAATTGGCTGTTTCAGAAGAATCACGCGGTAATATCGAGCGGGAACTTGAAAAATTAAATGCTTCAAAAGCCGCTCTTGAAGATAAGTTATCCAATATCTCTATGGAACTAGCTTTATTGCGCGCGGAAAAAAATAAAAATTGATTTTTTGTTTATAGCATGGCAGAAGAAAAACCACTTACACCCGAGCAGCAGTTACTTAAGTTAATCGAGGAAAAGGAAGACAAGGGCGCGCCGGGTGGCGTAAAAAGCCCCCTTCATGCGGCGGTAGCGAAACGTAAGGCCCAAAGTTTATTTTCAGCCGACGCCTTTAAGGGAAGGTTTGCTTTTTTTAAAGGCAGAGTAAAAAAAGACTTTAAGGTCAAGGGCGCTTACGGCGCAGACCTTAAATTAGCAAATAATGGCCTGAGGTTTTGCGTAGTATTTTTGGCAGGTTACCTGGTTTTTAGCGTTCCTTATTCAGCAGTTTATTTTAAAGAGGCCATGAACTTAGAGTTAAAATCCAATTGCGATACCAAGCCTTCAGGCATGTTGGCAGTATCATTATTGAAAGCTACTTCATATTATCTGGAAAAGGCCAGGGAAAGAAATATATTCAAAATAAGAGTCACTAGATCGGAAGAGAAAGCCAGCAAGACCCCATTTTCTACGATCGGCGAAGCTACAAAGAGCCTGAAATTAGTGGGGATATCATGGTCGGATGACCCGGATGTGATGATCGAAGACATGGAGAGCAAAAAGACATTTTTTTTAAAAAAAGGGCAACTTATAAATAATTCTATAAAGCTAGAGGCGGTCTTCCGCGATAAAGTAGTCTTAAGTTACTTGGGAGAAGAGATCGAATTAAAGTAAAAAGATGAAAAAAGCCCTAATAATCATCTTCTCTTTTTCTTTTTTATTCCTTAATCTAAGATTGAGCGCGAAAGAATCCGATCTCGCCGGGGAAATGGCTGCCGATGATAATAAGGATAGCCAGGCCTCAGCGCTTGCGGATATCGAGGAACGTAAGATCTCGCTGACCTTGCGCAATATCGATATAATAGAAGCGCTTAAGTTCTTTTCCTTAAAGACCGGCTTAAGTATAGTACCTACCCAAAAAGTAGCAGGAAGGGTTACTTTGACGGTAGAGAATATCCCCACTAAAGACGTGATAGATATTATGCTGCGTTCTAATAATCTGGCTTATCAAAAAAAAGGCAATATCTATCATGTTATGACCGAAGCTGAATATAAGGCGCTTTTCGGAAAAAGTTTTTCAGATAAGCGTAAAGTAGAAATGTTCCGACTTAAATACGCTATCCCCGAGCCGACTTTTAATCTTCTGGATGCGATAAAAAGCGATATCGGCAGGCTCCTGGTAGACGCTGAATCCGGAACGGTGATGATGATGGACCTACCGGAAAAGATCGAAGAAGCAAAGAAAGCACTGGAGACTTTGGAGCAGAAAGTAAGCATCAGGGTATTTGACCTGCAATACGCCAAAGCAAAAGATATAGAAACGCAGCTTAAGCCGCAGCTAGACGCAAAAAAAGCGGGTTCCATAAAGGCTTATGACCGCACTAACCAGGTTATGGTCCAGGCTCTTCCCGAAAGAATGGATGATATCGCAAAGATAATTTCCAGGCTTGATAAAAAGACGCAAGCAGTAATGATCGAGACAAAGATCATCAAGATCAGGCTTTCTAACCAGCTGGACCAGGGGGTCGAGTGGGAAGGCCTGTTTGATATAGCGAGGAAATACGGAACAGCGTACTTGGGGTCATATCCTTTCAGCCTGATACAGTCTTCGGCCGCGGCGGATACCGCTACCGGCTGGCAGTCAAGGATGAGTTTTTTAGACGCCGCTTCATTAGACGGCAGTAAGGCCGGGGCTTATCCTTTTTCCGGGACAACTACCGATTTTTATTCCGGTAAAAAGGTAGTGCCGGGGCAGGAAATGCATATAGGCATGATAGATAAAAAACGCGATTTTGACGTGATGATAAAGTACCTGCAGACCCTAGGCAAGACAAAGATCATTTCAAGCCCTACGCTTACGGTAATCAATAATGAAGAAGCGAACATCTTAGTAGGTGAAAAACGCGCGTATATCACTACTACCGTTACCACAGGCGCTACAACCACGACTACCGCAGAACAGGTCACCTATGTGGACGTCGGCGTAAAATTATCTTTGACGCCCCTGATAAATGAAGAAGGTTATGTAACCCTAAAGGTAAAGCCGGAGATCTCAAGCGTAGTGGGAAACGTCAATACCTCAAGCGGTAATGTCGTGCCGATAATCGACACCTCAATGGCTGAGACGACTATTATTGCTAAGGATGGGACGACCGTACTTATCGGAGGCTTGGGCAGGGAAGAAAAAACAGAAAGCTCAGAGCAGGTACCTATTTTAGGCAAGATCCCTTTATTGGGGTTCTTCTTCCGCTCAAAGACCCAAAGTACCGCGCGCACGGAATTATTGATAATGCTGACCCCGGTCATTTGCGAAGGCGATAAATTTATCACCGTAAAAGACAAGGAAAATGAGAGATTCGGGGTAAAGCCGGCGAAGAAATTCGATGTTTTTAAACCGGAAATGCCCGAAGAGTTTGTCCCTGAGGTGTCTTCTATGGAAATGGACGACTTTATACATAAGGGGTTAAAGCCTTATAGCAAAGGTTTCGGAGAAGAAGCGGCTCCCGAGCCTATCACTAAGCCTTCGGGCGGCTATAAAGAAAAGATACTTGTCCCTAAGGGCTTTAAAGGATATAATTAAATGAGGCCACAACTTACGGAAATCCGCCGCAGGCGGATGACGTAAGTTGTTAGGCCGAATTTATACATTACATGCGAGAAAATCTCAACAAGATTTTGGAGCCATCCCGAAAATTACAAAGTAATTTTTGGGATGAGGTAATGTATTAGAATATTAGCCACAACTTACGGAAATCCGCCGCAGGCGGATGAGGGCAGATTATAAGTGTGAATTAATAAATAATTTCATAAGATGAATAAAATAAAGCAGATAAGTATATTTCTTACTATTATAATGGGGATGGGTTTTTATTTT
>JAFGET010000108.1 GCA_016931435.1 Candidatus Omnitrophota bacterium | reverse complement strand
CGGCGCCGCCATTGATCAGCCGCGTGTAAAATTCCTGGGCGAAAACAAAACTTACCTTATCTTCTATCTTTCGTATCGAGCCTAAATATATCCTTACTCCTGAAAATAAAAAAGCCTCTATCAGGCTGTAGGTATTTTCTTGATAATCGGATTCAAGCATGCTTTTAGGGGAATCCGCGGAGTGGCAGGCATTGGCAAAAATAAGGACGGGAAAAGAGGTACTATGGCCCTGTGACAAGATATCTTGCGCATCCAGCCTGCCATCGGTAAAAATCCATCCGCTGGCTTTCGGGTCATCCGCCTCGTGCTCGCAATGCCCGGCGAAATGCACGATATCATAATCCCGTAAATTCTTCTTTAAGTAAAGAGTATCTACGCAGGAAGATTTAAAATCTATTTTAAGAAGGCTTCTGTGCCGGTCAAACTGTTTCTTGATGCTGCGGCCTTCAAGATAAGCGGATTCTAAATCAGCTGTCGGATCGGCTATGATCAACATCCTTAATATCCCGCTCGAGGCGCTGCGGTAGCGGGCGATATGGACCTGTTCCTTGCTTCTGACTATCCTTCCTAAATTAAATTTAAGGCATAAAAAATCTCTTCCGTCATTTAAAAGCTCCCAGGGGATATATATCAGCTCTTCGTCGATAACCAGGGTCAAGCTCAAGGCCTCTTCGGGCCTCAGCCTTTCTTTTACCTGGCGGCTTAAAAGATGCCCCCATAAAAGCTCTCCCAGCTTTTTTAAATCTAAAAGGATCCGGGCGTTTGCCGAGGCGCTTACATTTATTTTATTTAAACAGGCGGTCACCTCCTGGCATATTTTTTTTATCTGCGGCAATGAATAAGGACAGGTGCTATAATGCCGCACGGTCCGGGCTAATTCGTCAGCCGTGATAATGCTCATCTGCAGGCGGTTATCGCCTTTTTTGAATATTTCTAAAATAAGTCCCGCGGGATTACGCATATAGATCAGGGGATATTAATTCTTTACTTCCAGTAGGATAGAGGCGACTTTCTTTTCGATATCTGATATCTCAACGCTGTATTTGCCCAGCAGGACATGCTCAAAGGTGACCACGCCTTTCTGTGCCAGGTAAGATTCAAGTTCTTTTTCCTCCTTAAAAAGGCTTATCCTCAAATCTTTAAGCACCCGGCCCGTCTTCTTGTCCTTGACTGATACGACTACCCCAAAAAAACCCTTATCTTTATTTTCGATCTTGACCTTTATCCTTATGCCTTTAAAATCTTTTAAAATCGTCACCTCGTTTTTAAAATCTTTACCCTTGTGCCCCCGCCAAGCGAAAACAGGCCCAAGTTTGCGGCCCGCTATTACCTGGCCTGTAGTATGCAGGATTTCGATCACTTTCGCCTTGAGGCTTAAAAATATTTCTAAAGCAACTTCTTCTGTCGCGGGCCCGACCAAATCCTTTGCCCAATCTATTAATTCTCCGGGCAAACGCTCATTATCCTTAAGGGCGTTTGATTTGATGGATATTCCCAACGATTCCGCGCAACGCTGACAAGAAATAATATGTAATTTTATCCGCCGGGATTCTTCTTGCGATAATCTCCTCTCGAGAAAACAAGCCAGTTCTTCCTCTGACGGGTGCTTACTGCCGGGGCCAGGTTTCAGCGCTCTTTTACGCCTCTTATAAATCATCCTGATCAATCTTTCTAATCTCTCGGGCATTTTTATCGTATCCCTTTCTTAAAAATAAATTCCGGCTCTTTACGGCCTGGTAATTTATGTCTTCATTATAATAGACGAAAAAAACCGTAAAATCTAAGCTGAATTTATCAAAAAACCTTTCTCCCTGAAACATTCTTTTAACCGCTTGATGATCTTAGACTTACGCATGTCTATTGCCCCGCGCGAAACACTAAAAAAACGCCGTAACTCTTCCAAGTTTATATCCTGGTTAAAATGCATTTCAATAAAATATTTCTCTTCTTCGCCTAACCTTTCTATACATTCTTCCAGAACAGACACTCTCTCCTTTTGCGCCAGGATCTCCTTAGCGCAAGGAAGCCCGCTCGCGATAAAATCTTTCAAGGCCAGCCCTTCTTCGTTCTCTTCTTCTAGGGAGATCAAGTCTTTATGTTTTCTAAGATAATCCAGGGCATGGTTTATTACTACCTGGCGAAGCCAGGTGGCAAGGCTGGCGCCGTTTTTTGCGCTAAACGTCCTCAACTTTCTAAAATCATCCCGCGTCAAGGACAAGAAAACCTCATGGTAAAGTTCTTCTTGCGTATCAGGGCCAAAACGGCCGGGGCATTTTAAAGTCAGGGTATTATTTATATACTTGTAGATCAGGCGGGAATATTTATCTACAAATTCATCCCAGGCAAGCTTGTCTTTAGCTACGCACCTGAGGACAAATTCTAAATCATCCATGATCGACCGATTATATCATAAAATAAAGGCGCTAAAGATCATTTGACTACTTTACCTTCAGTATCTATAACGCCGTTTCTTTCTTGAGTAGACGTAAAAATAATCCGCTTTAAAAAATACATGCTGATGATAAACAAAAAGATCAGCGCAAGCTCCGCAATAAACCAATAAAACACGGGAAAGAATAACCAGCCGAAAAATAAGTTAAGGATCATCAAGAAAGGGAGAAAGCACCCAGCCTTGATGAAAAATAATGTCGCTTTATGGTGGCTGTTTTTCATATTTCTAACTTTTGATGATTATTATAACACTTTGCGCATAAAAAACATAAATCAATTTTTGATAAGTAAATAATATCTTGTTTTTTTAAATTTTATTTAATATACTATATTAAACGATTTTGCGGCTGATCAAAGCTGGGTTAAGGAGGACAAGATATGCAAAGATTATCGAAGGAAAGAAGGCATTTTACCAGGCTTCCAGTCAATTTTACCGTAAAATTCGATACGCAGGATCATATAGAAGATTCCGCTAAGGCGGCTCTATCGAAAAATATAAGCCCAAACGGCATCCTTTTTACTTCTAACAAAGCGATCCCTGTTTCAACGTATTTATCTTTAGATATCACTCCTCCGGGTTTTGCCGAGCCTATCCTGGCGGAAGGCAAGGTTATGCGCGTAGAAGAAGTATCCCATGACGAACTTTATAATATCGGGATCGCCTTCACAAAAATCAACCTTAATGAATTCAGGGTTATCCAGGAATATATACGGGCAACCAACCTAAACAACATCTTGGAACTCGCTATTAAAAATAACGCCTCCGATATACACCTGATCGCCAATCAACCTCCGATAATACGCGTATTCGGTAAGCTTTCCAAGCTTGGATCGAAATCTTTGGAGGCGGAAGAAATCAAAGATATCATATACGGTTTTTTGACCGACGCCCAAATAGAAAAGTTTGAAAAGGAGCTTGAATTAGACGTCTCGTTGATCTCCGGCCAAGCTCGCTTTAGGGTTAACATTTACAAAGACAAGGGAGAGCTGGGGGCCGCATTAAGATATATCCCTTCTGAAGTGAAGACATTGGAAGAGCTGGGGCTGCCTCCCATACTGGCAGACCTGGCACTTAGGAAAACCGGGCTTATACTGGTCACCGGGCCTACGGGAAGCGGCAAAAGCACTACTTTAGCAGCGATGATAGATATCATCAATAAAAACAGGACTTGCGTAATCGTCGGACTGGAAGACCCGGTTGAATATCTTCATATCCCTAATAAAAGTATCCTTATACAAAGAGAAATCGGCACTGATTCCTTATCGTTTATCAACGGCCTTAAGCATGCCTTAAGGCAGGATGTCAATGTCATCCTGGTAGGAGAGATGCGCGATATAGAATCTTTTTATATCGCCCTCATTGCTTCCGAAACAGGACATCTTGTATTGAGTACGATGCAGACTTCGGATGTCATCTCAAGCATAAACAGGATCATCGACATCTTTCCCCCTATCCAGCAACAGCAAATAAGGCTGATGCTGGCGGATAATCTTAAAGGCGTGATCACTCAGGTATTAGTCCAGAGAGAAGATAACCAGCAACGCGTCGCGGCAACGGAAGTATTAGTAGTGACTGATGCGGTAGCAAACCTCATCCGTCAGGGGCAATTAAGCCAGATAGTAACTAATATCGAGCTGGGGGCAAAGCAGGGAATGCACCTTATGGATACATCTCTGGAGGCTTTATACAAACAGGGGATTATTTCCCGGGAAACCGTATTGACTTACGCTAAAAACCCCTTAAAATTCCTTTAACAGCGAAAGAGCAGATATTTCCCGCCTTATTTTTAAGACCGCTGTCTCATAATCACTCCCTAATTCGTCAGGTAATAACATACGCCCAAAGATCACTTTCACCGGACACAAGCGCGGCAGCTTTCTTCCCCTGGGCCAGCTAAAATGAGACCCCTGTATATAAACCGGAATGACAGGAACATTCAATTCTTTCACCAGGATACCCGCGCCTTTTTTAAAATCTGCCATCTCCTGGCTTATCGAGCGGCTGCCCTCGGG